>NZ_CAWNWX010000038.1:0-6726 GCF_963878195.1 Aeromonas sp. HMWF016 | reverse complement strand
CACATCATGCATGCACGTAGCGAACAGATGGCTGACTATATTGCCGATCGTCTCGAGTTCATCACCTTTCTCGCCTGTTGCAGCGCCCTGCTGGCCCTGCTGACCGGCATGAGTGGCCAGCAGGCGCTGGCCTTTACCGCACTCAACCTGCCGTTTGGCCTCGGGATCTTGCTGGCCATGGCTCTGCTGGCACCGCTGCCCGCTTACTGGCGCCTGCCGGGGATCACCTTGCTGCTGGCAGCCGGCGCCCTGATGACCATGCAACTGGGCGGCGAGTGGCTCAATCCGCTGGCCATCTGGAGCCTCTACGCCCTGCTCGGGCTGGAGATAATCTGGCAGGCACGCCCCAAAGCTGCGCTGGCGGCTGACGGACGCGGCCAATTGAGGTAACCTTGCGCCCCCGATTTGCCAACCCCAATACCCGAGGAGCGCCCCGATGAAAAAAGCCTGTGCCCAGCACATTCTGGTCAAGACCGAAAAACAGTGTCTGGAGATCAAGGAGAAGATCGAAAAGGGCGCCGACTTCGGCCAGATGGCCAAGCGTTTTTCCACCTGTGCCTCTGCCAAACGCTGCGGCGATCTGGGGGAGTTCAACAAAGGGGATATGGTCAAGCCCTTTGACGATGCGGTATTCAAGGGCGAGCTGCTCAAGGTACTGGGGCCGTTGCGAACCAAGTTCGGCTTCCACCTTATCAAGGTGCTCTATCGCAACTGATCCAACCCGTCAACGCGCCCCAATCCCCTTCCAGAGAGGCCCGTTTGCAACGGGCCTCTCGCTGTTTTACCGTCTCCTTTGACTCATGGGCCAAAAGCCCCCTGAGCACACACGAATTTACTAACGTTATCAGGCTATTAAGTTTATTCTTCTCGGCACGTTCCGCACTTCGAGGATGGATCCCGCGCTATGCCCAGCTTATACAGGTGGCCACTGCTGGCCTGGTTGCTCCCTTTGGCAGGGGCTCTTGGCAGCCGCTTTCATCTCTGGCCCTGGTGGCTCGGGTTCACCCTCTGCCTGCTTGGAGCCATCATCTCTCTGGTGTTGCTGGTGCGCCTGCCCTGGTGCCGCAGCCGACACGCCAATGGCTGGGGCGCCGTGCCGCTGCTGCTGCCTCTGGCCTTTGTGATACAGGCGCTGCGCGTACCGCTGGTCAACGATGTCAGTACGGATCCTTACAACCCGCCCCTGTTGCGCTGGGCCAGCGAGCTCAGAACGGCGCAGGATCTGCCGATTAATCCGGCTCCGTTGAAAGCATTTGAGGGGAAACCCGGTCCTCTCTATACCAAGGCCTCCCCGGCCGAGGTGCTCACCGAAGCCCACGCCCTGATGGAGCAGCTCGGCTGGCAGGTGCGGCCAAGTCCGGATGGTCTCGATGCGGTTGCCACTACCGGCTGGTTCGGTTTTCAGGATGATGTGGCGCTGCGAATTTTTGTTGGCCCCAGCGAAACCCGCATCGACATGCGCTCCGCCTCCCGTCAGGGGCGCAGCGACTTGGGCACCAACCGGGCACGGATCGAGGATTTTCTGATCCGCCTCAACGAGCGGCTGGGTCAGGCCTACAAACCCAATTTGAAGCAATAAGAAGGTCATCAATGCGCGTCGAGGTGAAACCCGACCGGGAATATGCCTGGTTTATCCGCCCCTTTTTCTGGCTGCAACAGCGCAACTACGGTCAGGTGCTCATTCCCGGCAAGTGCTGGGGCCGCTCACCGCGCCTGTTTGCTGCCGTCGCCACCCTCTATGGCGTCATCAACCGCAAGCGCTCCCCCATCGACCCCGTGCTGCGCTCCCTGGTGACGGTGCGGGTCTCCCAGCTCAACTGGTGCCGCTTCTGCGTCGACATCAACGCCATGACCCTCATCAAGCGGGCGGGCTCCAGCGAGAAGGTGGAGGTACTCGCAAACTGGCGCGAAAGCCCCTTATTCGACGAGCGGGAGCGGGCCGTGCTCGACTACACCGAGGCGATGACGGGCCTCGATGGGGTCAGCGATGAGCAGGCTGCCCGCCTCAAGCCCTGGTTCGACGACGATGCCATGGTGGAGCTGACCGGCCTCATCGCCTTCCAGAACATGTCGGCCAAGTTCAACGCCGCCCTCGATATCGCCCCGCAAGGCTTCTGCCAGCTGCCGGTGCAGCCAGTGCGTCCGGCCCAGCCGGATAGCAAGGACGCCTGATGAGAGGCTCCCGCCTGCTGCTGGTGCTGGTGATGGGCTGCCTCATCGGCGCCTTTTTCGCCTTCGACCTTGGCCACTACCTGAGCCTGCCCCAGCTGCAAGCCCGTCAGGTCGAGCTGGCCGCCCTGGTCGACCGCCATTTCGTCAGCGCCGCCCTGCTGTTCGTCGCCGTCTATGTGGTGAGCACCGCCCTCTCTCTGCCTGGCGCCAGCCTGCTTACCCTGGCCGGCAGCGCCGTGTTCGGCGTTGCCTGGGGGCTGCTGCTGGTCTCCTTTGCCAGCAGTATTGGTGCGACCCTGGCCTTTCTCAGCGCCCGCTTTCTGCTGCGCGACTGGGTCGAGCGGCGCTTTGGTGACAAGCTGGCCAGCTTGCAGGCCGGCATGAAGAAGGAAGGCGCCCTTTATCTGCTGAGCCTGCGCCTCATCCCCATCTTCCCCTTCTTTTTGGTCAACCTGCTGATGGGGCTCACCCCTATCAGAGTCAGCACCTACTACTGGGTAAGCCAGCTTGGCATGCTGCCCGGCACCTTCGTCTACGTGCTGGCGGGCAACGAGCTTGCCAACCTCACCAGCACCGGCAATATCCTCTCCCCCGGCCTGATGGTGGCGCTGACCCTGCTCGGGCTGATGCCGATGCTGCTCAAGAGCCTGCAGCGGCGCCTCGCCCTGCATCGGCTACACGCCCCCTACCGCAAGCCGACCCGCTATGACTACAACCTGCTGGTGATTGGCGCCGGGGCCGGCGGACTGGTCACCAGCTATATTGCCGCGGCGGTGAAGGCCAAGGTGGCGCTCATCGAGAAGCACAAGATGGGAGGCGATTGCCTCAACAGCGGCTGCGTCCCCTCCAAGGCGCTGATCCGAAGTGCCCGCTTTGCCGCAGAGCAGCGCCGGGCCAGTGAACTGGGTTTTGACCCGAGCAAAACCTGCGCCGATTTTGCCGCCGTGATGGAGCGGGTCGCCCGCGTCATCAAGGAGGTCGAACCCCATGACTCGGTGGCGCGCTATGAAGGACTTGGAGTGGAGTGCATCGAAGGGGAGGCGCGGCTGGTCTCTCCCTGGCAGGTGGAGGTGAACGGTCAGCGCCTTGCCAGCCGCCATATCGTGCTCGCCACCGGCGCCCGGCCGCTGGTGCCCAAGCTGCCGGGCCTTGAGCAGGTGCCTTACCTCACCTCCGACACTCTCTGGCAACTGCGCACTGCGCCGCGCCAGCTGCTGGTGCTGGGCGGCGGCCCCATAGGCTGCGAGCTGGCCCAAAGTTTTACCCTGCTAGGTGTGCCCGTTACCTTGGTAGAGCTCTCGGATCAGCTGCTGCCCCGCGAAGAGCGGGAGGTGGCCGAGCTGTTGGCGGATCAGCTGGCCCGCGACGGCGTACGGGTGCTCACCGGCTGGCGTGCCGAGCGAGCCGACTATCTGCCTGCGGTTGAGGATCTCCCCATCCGGCTGCAACTGCGCCGGGGCGACGAAACGCAAACCATTGCAGGGGATCAGCTGCTGTTGGCGCTGGGTCGGGTCGCCAACGTCAGCGGCTTCGGGCTCGAAGAGCTGGGGGTGGAGCTGGCTCCGAACGGCACGGTAGCGGTCGATGGCTTCCTTGCCACCAACTACCCCAGCATTCTGGCGGTGGGGGACGTAGCGGGCCCTTACCAGCTCACCCATGCCGCCTCCCATCAGGGCTGGTATGCCGCAATCAACGCCCTGTTCAGTCCGTTCAAGCGCTTTCGGGCCGACTATCGGGTCATGCCGGCCGCCATCTACACCACCCCCGAAATCGCCCGGGTCGGCCTCAACCAGAAAGAGGCCAGGGCGCAGGGCATCCCCTTCGAGCTGACCCGCTTCGAGCTGGCCGAGCTGGACAGAGCCATCGCTGACGGCGAGCGTCAGGGCTTTATCGAGGTACTCACCGTACCCGGCAAAGATCAGATCCTGGGTGCCACCCTGGTGGGCACTCACGCCGGTGAGCGGATCGCCGAATTCGTGCTCGCCATGCGCCACCGTCTGGGCCTTGGCAAGATCCTTGCCACCATTCACGCCTACCCCACCCTGATGGAGGGGAACAAGTATCTGGCGGGCGAGTGGCGACGGGCTCGTCAGCCCGCCACCCTGCTGGCTCTGCTGACCCGTTATCACCGCTGGCGCCGCGGCGCCTGACCCAACCCCAGGTAACCCGGATGCGACACTCATTGCCCTCGTTCAAGCAGCTGCTGCGTGCCCTGCCCCTGCTGGCAGGCAGCCTCCTCTTCACTCAGGCCAACGCCGGCGACAACCCGCAGTGGCAGCAGACCCTTGAGGAGGCGAAAGGAGAGACCGTCTACTTCAACGCCTGGGGTGGCAGCCCGGAGATCAACGCCTATCTGGTATGGGCCGGGCAGGAGCTGGCGCGTGACTATCAGGTCAAACTGGTGCAGGTGAAGGTGGATGACATCGCCCAGAGCGTCAGCCAGCTGCTGGCCAACAAGCAGGCGGGCAAGCAAGCTGGCGGCCCCATCGACCTGCTCTGGGTCAACGGCGAGAACTTCAAGGCGCTCAAGGAGCAGGGGCTGCTCGGCGCCCCCTTTACGCAGGAATTGCCTAATATGGCGCTGGTAGACAACAGCCTGCCGGTGAGTGAGGACTTCACCCTGCCGGTGGAAGGGCTGGAAGCCCCCTGGGGCATCGGCCAGCTCAATCTGATGGTCGACACCGAAGAGGTCACCAGCCCACCCACCTCGGCAGCAGCTCTGCTTGCGTGGGCAAAGGCCCATCCCGGCCGCTTCACCTATCCCAAGCCGCCCCAGTTCCATGGCTCCAGCTTTCTCAAGCAAATCTTGCTGGAGCTGACGCCGGATCCCGCCCCCCTCTATCGGGAGGCAACCGATGCCGAATTCATCAGGGTCACAGCTCCGCTCTGGGCCTGGCTCGATGAGCTGCATCCGGCACTCTGGCGCAAGGGCAAGCTGTTCCCCAGCAGCGCCGCCGAAACCCGCCAGCTACTCGATGATGGCGAGCTGGCGATGGCCATCAGCTTCAACCCGCAGGAGGCGCAGAGCGCCGCCCAGATTGGCGCCCTGCCCCCCAGCGTCGAGGCGGTCGCCATGGCGAAGGGGTCGCTCACCAACAGCCACTTTCTCGCCATCCCCTTCAACGCCAACGCCCGCGCGGGGGCAAAGGTGGTCGCCAACTTCCTGCTAAGCCCTGCCGCTCAGGCGCGCAAGGCGGATCCGGCGTACTGGGGCGATCCCAGCGTGCTGCGCAGCGATGCCCTGCCGGACTCCGCCAAGGGACAACCGGCACTGCGCTTCAAGGCCGTGGCAGAGCCCCATCCCAGCTGGCAGCTCAGGCTCGAAGCCGCCTGGGCCGAGCGCTACGGCCACTGATGAGCCGGTTTGGCTACGATTCCCTCGGTTGGCGCCCCCTGTTCACCGCCGGGTGTGCTATGGTTTTTGGCCTTCCGCTGCTGGCGGGGGGCTGGCTACTGCTGGCTGAGGGATTGACCCGACCCCATCTGCAATTGCTGCTGGCCCAACCGGGCCTCTGGCACTCGGCGCTGCTGAGCCTGTGGATTGGCGCCGCCTCGACCCTGACCAGCCTGCTGCTGACTGCCCTGCTGCTGGCCCACAGCGACAGCCGGGCCTTCTGTTGGCTGCGTCGGTTGCTCTCGCCCTTGCTAGCCATGCCTCACGTTGCCTTTGCCATCGGTTTTGCCTTTCTGCTCGCCCCCTCCGGCTGGTTGCTGCGCCTGCTCTCGCCGACCCTCACCGGATTTGAACTACCTCCCGACTGGCAGACCCTGCGCGATCCCGCCGGGCTCGGGCTTATCCTCGCCTTGACCCTCAAGGAGACTCCCTTCCTGCTGTTGATGACGATCGCCGCACAAGACCCCGCCAGGGTGGCGCGCCAGCAGTGGCTGGGGGCAAGCCTTGGTTTCAGCGCCCCCCAGCTCTGGTGGCGCCTGCTGCTGCCGGCGCTCTGGCCTGCCCTGCGCCTGCCCCTCTATGCGGTGGCGGCCTACGGGGTAGCCGTAGTGGATCTGGCCCAGCTGCTCGGGCCCGATCTCCCCGCCCCGCTGGCGGTGCGGTTGTGGCTCTGGTATCAGGACCCGGATCTGCTCTGGCGCGGCGCTACCGCCAGCGGCGCTCTGCTGCTGCTCGCCATCACGGCGCTGCTGCTGGCCCTGTTGCGGCTGCTGGAGCTGGCGCATAGAGCCCTTGGCAAACCCGGCTGGCTCGATGGCAAACGAGCAAACCCAAGCTCCCTTGGCCACACCCTTGCTACGGGCAGCGTGGTGACCCTGATCGCCATCAATCTGGCGGTGCTGGCGGCGCTGCTGCTCTGGTCGCTGGCGCGGCGCTGGCCCTTTCCCGCCCTCTGGCCAAGCCAGTGGAGCGGCCGCTATTGGCTGGACCTGCTGCCCACCCTGTCGCTGCTGCTGACCACCAGCATCCTGCTGGCGCTGGCGAGCGGGGCGGTAGCGCTGGTGATGACGGTGTGTAGTCTGGAGGCGCAAGCGGGGCGCCGCCCTTGGCCACTTTGGCTTGTCTGCCTGCCGCTGTTGCTGCCGCAGGCCAGCCTGCTG
>NZ_CAWNWX010000037.1:47174-94316 GCF_963878195.1 Aeromonas sp. HMWF016 | reverse complement strand
GCCCCCATGCCACGGAGCACTGCAAAAACGTGGCGCCAACCCTCGAAGGGAAGGATGAGAGCAGTCATCTGGTGGCGTGCCATCTGCCTCTGGCGACACCCGAACCGGAACAAGGCTGACAGGCCGGCGAGATCCCGGCCCCGCCACACGGCGCCGGGATCCCCGTCATACTCAAGGCAAGTCACAGCAACCCGGGGCTCCACGATGCGCCACCCGTTCGCTCTTCTCGCTCTGCTTGTCAGCCTCGCCCCCCATGCCAGACCGCTCCAGCTGGCGGTACAGGAGTTTCCCCCCTACAGCTTCACAGACCAGAGCAAGCATCTGGTCGGTGCCTATGTGGAGATGGTCGATGCCGTCTGTCATGAGTGGCCTGACGGCTGCACCATCACCCAGCTCCCCAACCTCAGGGCACGAAAGCTATTGGAGGTGGGCGAGCTGGACGGCATGTTTCCGCTCGCCCGAAGTCCGGAACGGGAGCAAAGCCTGCGTTTTTCCCACCCCCTCGGCGCCGCCAGCTGGGGATTTTTCGTCCACTCCGAATCCCCTGAACCGGCACTGACCCGCGAGACGCTCTCTGGCGCCATCGTCGGGGTCACCCGCAACTCGTTCAGCCAGTATCTACTGGAGGAGCTGGATCGCCGCTTGCAGCAGCAGGGAAATGTGCCACTCCATATCCGGCTCAATACCACGGACTCGATCCGCAGCCTGCAAAAGCTGACACGAAGCAGCCGCTACCAGCTCTATTTCTCCAATGTGGATGTGGCCCGTTACCACCTGGCGAGCGGCAGCCATCAGGATATCCGACCCCTGCAGATAACCCATCAGGCCAACTATCAGGTGGGCTTCAACAAAACGAGGATGAACGAGGCGCAGCTGGCCGCCTTTGACCAGATTCTGGACAAGCTGGAGCGGAAGGGGAAATTCGAGCAAATCAGGGCACGCTGGCAGCTGCCGGCACCGCTGACAAGTGGTGCGCGGCAGACTCTCTATCCCTGACGGGCGAGCCTCGATCAGGCGATCTGGTAACGCCCCGGCTTGTGGTTAAGTGTCAACACCAGATTACAGATAACCGCCGCCACGATGGAGAGGGCCAGAATCCAGGGCTGCACCACGAAGAACGAGGCGATGACGATGGCGCAATCGAGCCCCATCTGCAGCTTGCCTGCCCGGATGCCAAAGCGATCCTGAATAAAGAGCGCCAGAATGTTGAAGCCCCCCAGACTCGACTTGTGGCGAAACATGATAAGCAGCCCCATACCTATCAGGGTGCCGCCGATCAGCGCCGCATAGAGGGGCTCAATCTTGCCGATCTGCAACACACCGTTGAGGTGATCGGTCATGTAGGAGACTGCCGCCACCGAGACGAAGGTATTGAGGGTAAAGCGAGGTCCCATTCTGAGCCAGGCGAGCGCATAGAAGGGCAGATTGATACCGAAGAAGAGCAGGCCAAAGCTGATGCCCGTCACCTGTTGCAACAGCAGCGCCAGCCCGGCGGTGCCCCCGGTGAGCAGGCCCACCTGATGAAACAGGAAGATACCGAGTGAAACAAAGCCTGCCGCGGTCAGCAGGGCCAGCACATCCTCATAGACGGGATGCGCAGTACGAGTCGAGGTGTTGTCCATAACCTGTATCCAAGCGAAGTAAAGAGAGAGTGTCTGTCGCCTGCCCTATTCGGCAGGCTGCGAGCCCTGTCGGCAGGGCTTCGTTATGAGGCCCAGTCTATTTTTTGTGAAAATGATCACAACAAGGGGGCTGCACGCCCCATTCTGGTGCCTGTCATCCGGCATTGACACTCTCTGCACCAAGATGCAGCATGCCGCCCTCTGATACCCCGCATCCCATCCGTAGCAAGAGGCGTTTTCCATGAAGGTCACCATTTTTGGCACAGGCTATGTCGGGCTGGTCCAGGCCGCCGTTCTGGCCGAGGTGGGCCATCAGATCTGCTGCATCGATGTGGATGAGGCGCGGATCGCTTCGCTTCGGCAGGGCCAAATTCCCTTCTACGAACCGGGGCTGGCCCCGCTGGTCGAGAGCCATCTGGCCAGCGGTCGTCTGTACTTCTCTGCCGATCCGGCAGTCGGAGTTGAGCACGCCGACCTGCTGCTGATCGCAGTAGGCACACCCGCAGATGAGGATGGCTCTGCCGATCTGCAACATGTGCTGGCGGTGGCCGATACCATAGGCCGGCTGATGAGCCGCCCCAAGCTGGTGGTGACCAAGAGCACTGTGCCGGTCGGCACGGCGCAGCAGGTGCGGCAGCACATTCAGGCGCAGCTGGCCGAGCGTGGTGTGGCTCTTGAGTGCGACGTGGCCGCCAACCCCGAGTTTCTCAAGGAGGGAGCGGCAGTCAGCGACTGCATGCGGCCGGATCGCATCATCATCGGCTGCGACAGCGAGGCGGCGCTGGAGCAGTTGCGCGCCCTCTACGCCCCCTTCAACCGCAGCCACGACCGGATCGTGGTGATGGATCTGCGCAGTGCCGAGCTCACCAAGTACGCCGCCAACGCCATGTTGGCCACCCGCATCTCCTTTATGAACGAGATGGCGGCGCTCGCCGAAGAGCTGGGGGCCGATATCGAGGCGGTGCGTCAGGGGATGGGGGCCGATCCCCGCATCGGTTACCACTTCCTCTACCCGGGCTGCGGCTATGGCGGCTCCTGCTTCCCCAAGGATATCCAGTCCCTGCTGCACACCGCCCGCCGCGTCGACTGCGATACCCCACTTTTGGCCGCGGTCGAGCAGGTCAACCAGCGCCAGCAACAGAAGATGGCCGAGCGGCTGCTGAGTCACTTCGGCCAGGATCTGCGCGGCCGCACGTTTGCCCTGTGGGGGCTGGCGTTCAAACCCGGCACCGACGACATGCGCGAAGCGCCGAGCCGCCCGCTGCTGGCCGCTATCTGGGCCGCTGGTGGCAGGGTGCAGGCGTTTGATCCCAAGGCGATGGCCCGCGCCCGTGAACTTTACGGCGAGCGGCCCGACCTGCGGCTCTGCGCCACACAGGAAGAGGCGCTGGAGGGTGCCGATGCCCTGCTCATCTGTACCGAGTGGCAATCCTTCCGCGTCCCCGACTTTGCCCGGATGAAGAGCCTGCTCGCCAACCCCGTCATCATCGACGGGCGCAACCTCTACGATCCGGTTCGCCTGCACCAGCAGGGCTTTTGCTACTACGCCATCGGCCGGCCGCACCTCCCTCTGGCGCAGGTGCAACCATGAACTGGCTGGTGACCGGGGCCGCCGGTTTTATTGGTTTTCACGTGGCCAGCCGGCTCTGCGCAGCAGGTCATCGGGTGGTGGGCATCGACAACCTCAACGACTACTACGAGGTGAGTCTGAAAAAGGCGCGGCTGGCACAGTTGGCTGGCTTCCCCCATTTTCACTTCGAGCGGGTCGATCTGGCGGATCGCGAAGCGATGGCGGCTCTCTTTGCCCGTCATGGTTTCGAGCGGGTGATCCATCTGGGCGCTCAGGCGGGAGTGCGCTACTCGCTGGAAAACCCGTTTGCCTACGCCGACAGCAACCTCACCGGCATGCTGACGGTGCTGGAGGGGTGCCGCCAGCACGGCATCCAGCATCTGCTCTACGCCTCCTCCAGCTCGGTCTATGGTCTGACCGACCAGATGCCCTTCACCACCGAGCAGCCGGTGGATCACCCGGTCTCCCTCTACGCCGCCACCAAGAAGAGCGGCGAGCTGATGGCTCACGCCTATTCCGCGCTCTATGGCCTGCCCACCACAGGGCTGCGCTTTTTCACCGTCTACGGCCCCTGGGGTCGGCCCGACATGGCCATCATCAAATTCACCCGCGCCATCCTCGCGGGTGAGCCTATCGATGTGTATAACCACGGCGATCTCAGCCGCGACTTCACCTTTATCGACGACATCGTCGAGGGGATCCTCGCCGTGGCCGATCAGCCGCCCCGCCCCAATCCCGATTGGCACGCCAGCGAGCAGAGCCCGGCCGAGAGCGCAGCGCCCTACCGCATCCTCAACATCGGTCATGGTCAGCCGGTGCGGCTGCTCGATTTTATCGAGGCGCTGGAAGAGGCCCTCGGCAAACCCGCCATCAAGCGGATGCTACCGATGCAGGCGGGCGACATGCACGCCACCTGGGCCGACAGCGAGCCCCTCCACACCCTCACCGGCCTGCGCCCCGCCACCTCCATCAAGGAGGGAGTCGCCGCGTTCGTGCGCTGGTATCTCGACTACTACCAACCCGGCACGTGAAATTGCCGAGTCGCAGCACTTGGTCGCCGATGAGTTAATCCGGTACCACTGGCTTGCCACGCGTTTTAGGATGGCTGAACGCACTGTCTGCGCACCATAGCGAGGATTTGAGATGCAACAACAGGAACAGGGTCTGATCGATGGACTGTTCGACCGCCTCAAGCAAGCGCAAGCCAGGGATAGCAAGCGAGACCAACAAGCGGAGCAACTGATCCGCCAGCATCTGGCAGAGCAGCCCGATGCCCCCTACTACATGACCCAGGCGCTGCTGATCCAGCAGGCTGCCCTTACCCGCCTCAACGAGCGGATCAAGGAGCTGGAGGCCAGCCAGAGCAGTTCGAGCGGCGGCAGTTTTCTCTCCGGCCTGTTTGGTGGCGAGAGCACTCCACCCCCGCGCTTCACGCCGCCACCGGCAACAGCGCCTGCCCAACCCACTTCCCGCACCAGCTCCTTTCTCGGCGGCGCCCTGCAAACCGCAGCCGGGGTTGCCGGCGGTGTCATGCTGGCCGACATGATCGGCGGACTGTTTCACAGCAACCGGCCCGAGGAGATCATCGACATCATAGAGCCAGCGCCCATCGCCAATCCGGTCGATGCGGAACCGGTACGCTGGGATGGCTGGGATTCACCTCCCGATGATGGCGGCAATTTTCTCGACGACGATAGCCAGAGTGGCGGCTGGACCGACAGTGACGATAACAACGGCGGTTTCTTCTAACCGTTACACAACCACAGGCCCCGCATGTGGCGGGGCCCAACTCGATACGAAACCCATGACTATGGAAAGTGTGATGACACCACGGACCGGCAGCAGCATGACGCGATATAATCACTTCGCTTCGTGCCACCCGGGAGACACTCCCGACCCCAGGCGCTCTGTCCGTGGCCACGCAACGTCCCCATGACGACAAGGAGCCACCTCATGATCCGAACCCTTCTCCTGATTGGCGCCGCCATCGCGGCCTATGCCCTGACCCAGAACCACACCCTGCTTCCCCTTATCAGCATGCTAATCTTGCTTTCGCTCTGGGTTGTCAGCGAAATTGGCAGCCTCTATCGCGCGCTTCCTCCCGCCGACCTGGATGAGCAGGAGTATCACCACGACTTCTAACCCGATGAAAAATGGTATGAAACTCTCGCAATGCCGTTAGTTCCATACCATTTTGCTCTCTGAAATCCCCCCGCTATAACAACAGGATCCACTGGTTTCATGGCGATGGCAGCCATGTTCCTCTATATCTTCTCTACTCAAGCAGGAGATAAACGATGGGGAAGATCAGCGAAAACGGACTGTTTTTGCTGCTTTTTTTGTCGTCGCTACTGGCGGGCATTCCGCAGACGGCACAGGGCAGGGATTTCAGACAAGCCCCCAGGGCAATGACAGCGCTCAGACAGGGGCAGGCAGCCCAGCACAGCGGCAATCTGCAAAAGGCGATTGCCCTCTACTGCGTAGCCGCCAGCACCGGCAATCCCGAAGGTTACTTCCGGATCGGGCGTCTGCTCGCCACCGGCCCCGCCTCGGTGCGCAGCGCGAAAATGGCCAACAGCTATCTCGCCATGGCGATGCGCCTTGGCAACCAGCAGGCCAGCCGCTACTACAATCCGCGGATCGGCAATGCCCCCATGGGCGATCAGTGCGGTGTCGGCATGCGCGGCGGACAAGGGAGTTATTTTGCCCTGCCCAGCACACCGTTCAATGTCGAGGCCTATCTGGCACGCCAGTCACCGGGCAAACAGAAGCTGGCCACCATGCTGCGCCACGCCGCCAAGCGCCATCAGGTCGATGTGCGGCTGGTACTGGCCATTGCCATTGCCGAATCCAACCTCGAAAGCCGCGCCGTCTCCGCCAAGAATGCGCAGGGGGTAATGCAGCTGATCCCCGAAACCCAGCAACGCTTTGGTGTCACTCAACCCTTTGATCCGGCACAGAACATCAAGGGTGGTGTCAGTTATCTCAAGTGGCTGGATCGCCGTTTCGATGGCGACTGGGTACGGATCTCGGCAGCCTACAACGCAGGTGAGAAGGCGGTAGAGCGCTATGGCGGTATACCGCCCTATGACGAGACCCGGGAGTATGTTAAACGGGTACTCTACTTCGCTGGCCACAAGCAGCCCTGAGCAGGAAATCAGGGACTCGCCCGATCGGAAGACGGCCCCCTCACCTTGCAGTGGCCACGGTGATGGCGACCACGTTGCCAATAGCAGAAGCCATAGTGGCGGTAGTACCCCACCAGATTGCTAACCAGAAACAGCCCCTCCATCAGCGCAGCGACCGGAGAGCCCACCAGCAGGTTGTTGACCAGCCAGCAGAGGGTACCGAGCAGCATCCAGCGCCGCAGTTGGCGATCATCCGGGCAAAACGCGGCCCTAGTTTGCAGCAAGCTCGCCAGCAGCCCGCTCAATGAGAGTACGCCCTGATAGGTCGCCAGCGCAGCCGCACAGGCCAACCCCATGAAAAACCACATCAAGATGCGGCGAACCAGCCAGATGCTCACCAGAAAGCGCACGCTGGCCAGCAGCAACAGGCTGGCGGCCGACCACTGCCCGAGCAGGGCAAAGTGACCGGCATTGAGCGCGCAAGAGAGGGCCAGACAGGCCAGGATCCTGCGGCGATCCCGCAGCTGAAACGACAACAGATCGAGCAGCAAGGCCAGGCTCACCACCAGTTGCGACCACAGAAACAGCGACATCATCCCCCCTTCATCCTTCGTTTAGATGGCGCAGCATGAGGGGATGGCTGGTGGGCGGCATTAACCCGTGTTAATGCGGCGGCGGATCCGTGACAGGGTGACCGGGCTGATGCCGATGTAGTTAGCGAGCTGCACCTGAGTGAGCCGCGCAGGCCAGTGGGGGAAGGTGTGGCAGAGCTCCCGATAACGCTCTTCGGGGGAGTGGAGCAGCAAAAACGCCTCCTTGCGCTCCTTGTAACCGAGCTGCTGGCGCAGCAGGGCCATGCTGACCGGCTGCCAGACGGGCTCATCCAGCAGGGCGATTGGCACCCGCACCACCTGCAGCTCCGTCAGCGCTTCCAGCTGGTAGCGCGCTGGCGACCCGGTGAGCCAGCTGTCATAGAGCAGACATAGCTCCCCTTCGAAGTAAAACTCCTTGCAGCGCTCCTGCCCGTCCCGGGTGTAATGGCAGGCACGGGCGATGCCCGTTTCGATATAGAAGGCAGCCTCCTGTTTGTCCCCTTGCGCCAACAGCGCCTGACCGGCGCGCAGCGTCTGCCGTGGCAAGCGCTGGCAGAGGGCTTCGCTCAGGGTGGCGTCCAATCCCATTGCACACAGAAAGGTAGCCAGTGAGGGGGCTTGAGGGGATGGGTTCATGACGGCTCCGGGACAAAACGGCAGCCCACATCATGCCCAAATTGCACGGTTGATGCAGCAAGACGTGACCGCAGCGGCAAAGGGGGGACATAGCCGGGTGCCGCCTTTGCCCCCCCTCGTCCGTTGGTTTACAATCGACGGGTTTTTTGGAACCCGGTTGACGGCGTGTCGACCTGGCCCCACCACGACATCAGTCTGTTAATGCAAAGACATTAACCTGCTGAAAAGGAAGAGAATTAGCCAATGGCTCAATTTATTTACACCATGAACCGGGTCGGCAAGGTAGTGCCGCCCAAGCGTCATATTCTCAAGAACATCTCCTTGAGCTTCTTCCCGGGCGCCAAGATCGGCGTGCTGGGTCTGAACGGCGCCGGTAAATCGACCCTGCTGCGCATCATGGCGGGCATCGACACCGAGATCGAAGGGGAAGCCCGTCCGCAGCCCGGCATCAAGATTGGCTACCTGCCGCAGGAGCCGAAGCTGGATCCGGAGCAGACCGTACGCGAAGCGGTCGAAGAGGCCGTTGGCGAGGTGAAGCGCGCCATGGCTCGTCTCGACGAGGTCTATGCGGCCTACGCCGACCCGGATGCCGACTTTGACAAGCTGGCCCGCGAACAGGGCGAGCTGGAGGCCATCATCCAGGCTCAGGGCGGCCACAACATGGAAAACCAGCTGGAGCGCGCGGCCGATGCCCTGCGCCTGCCGGCCTGGGATGCCAAGATCAAGCACCTCTCCGGTGGTGAGCGCCGCCGTGTAGCACTGTGCCGTCTGCTGCTGGAAAAGCCGGACATGCTGCTGCTGGACGAACCGACCAACCACCTGGATGCGGAATCCGTGGCCTGGCTGGAGCGCTTCCTGCACGACTACGAAGGCACTGTAGTGGCCATCACCCACGACCGTTACTTCCTCGACAACGTGGCGGGCTGGATCCTGGAGCTGGACCGCGGCGAAGGTATCCCGTGGGAAGGCAACTACTCCTCCTGGCTGGAGCAGAAGGACGCCCGTCTGGCGCAGGAAGCAAGTTCCGAAGCGGCCCGTCGCAAGTCCATCGAGAAAGAGCTGGAGTGGGTTCGTCAAAACCCGAAAGGGCGTCAGGCCAAGTCCAAGGCACGTATGGCTCGCTTCGAAGAGCTCAACACCAACGACTACCAGAAGCGCAACGAGACCAACGAGCTGTTCATTCCGCCCGGACCGCGCCTCGGCGACAAGGTGGTGGAAGTGGCCAACCTGCGCAAATCCTACGGTGATCGGGTGCTGATCGACGATCTGTCGTTTGCCATTCCGAAGGGTGCCATCGTCGGCATCATCGGCCCGAACGGGGCCGGTAAGTCGACCCTGTTCCGCATGATGTCGGGTCAGGAGCAGCCGGATTCCGGCGCCATCACGCTAGGTGAAACCGTGGTGCTGGCCTCTGTCGATCAGTTCCGCGACAGCATGGATGACAAGAAAACGGTATTCGAAGAGGTCGCTGACGGTCAGGATATCCTGCGTATCGGCAACTACGAGTTCCCGAGCCGCGCCTATATCGGCCGCTTCAACTTCAAGGGTTCCGACCAGCAGAAGCGGGTTGGCGAACTCTCCGGTGGTGAGCGCGGTCGTCTGCATCTGGCCAAGCTGCTGCAGACCGGCGGCAACGTGCTGCTGCTGGATGAACCGACCAACGATCTGGATATCGAAACCCTGCGCGCCCTCGAGAACGCCCTGCTGGAGTTCCCGGGTTGTGCCATGGTCATCTCCCACGACCGCTGGTTCCTCGACCGTATCGCCACTCACATCCTGGACTATCAGGATGAGGGCAAGATCGAGTTCTTCGAAGGTAACTTTACCGAATACGAAGAGTGGAAGAAGAAGACCTACGGCGCCGAGGCCATCCAGCCGCACCGCGCCAAGTACAAGCGCATCGCCAAGTAAGCGGTCGGTCGGCACAAGCCGTACCATCGCAGCTGCGACCAGCGTCACAAGGGGAGCTCCGGCTCCCCTTTCTGTTGCCTTTTGGCTTACAATCCAAGACGGATAACATTGCATGGATGTACTGAAATGACCAAAAAACTGACCATCCAGATCCGGGTTGAACCTGGCTGTCTCGGGCCGGATGGCAAGGAACACATCGAAACCTTCTGCGTTGCCGCCGCCAAGATCTTCGAAGCGGTCGAGCCGGAGCTGGTGAGCTGGGTGCTGATCCCCCGTTACGACAAGAAGCTGCCGGAGCAGGAGTTCTTTCTCAACGATCTCAAGCTGAGCGAGGAGCAGGCCAGCCTCTTTCTGCGCCGCTTCGGCCGCGAACTGGGGGAAGTGCAGGATCAGCTCGATTCGGTGCTGGCCCAGCTGGTGGAGCGCTACTTCAAAACTCTCTGATCTCTGTCCTCTCTGCGCCAAAAAGGTTCTCCGACGAGAACCTTTTTTGTTGGCGAAAAAGCAAACGTTTGATCTTTTACTCCATTCATTGATCCGCTTCGCAGATCCGGGGTTTGTAAACGGCGTCGCCTGTGTAAAAATGTGCGCGCTGTCACGGTATCAGGACGAGTCTGGTTACTTCTCCACCAGAAACAGGGCCATCACTCCCGCACGGATGGGAGCCCGCTCGCCTGCTGCTTATTTCACGTCACCTATTGGAATCCAACATGAATCAACCACAACAGGCCCCCACACAGGCTGCCGGGCAAGGATTGCTTGAGCGTCTGTTTGCCCTGAAGGGCCATGGCACCAACGCCCGCACCGAACTGATCGCCGGCATCACCACCTTCCTGACCATGGTCTATATCGTCTTCGTCAACCCGCAGATCCTCTCTGCGGCAGGCATGGACACCCAGGCAGTCTTTGTCACCACCTGCCTCATCGCCGGTATCGGCAGTATCCTGATGGGCCTCTTGGCCAACCTGCCCATCGCGCTGGCCCCCGCCATGGGCCTCAACGCCTTCTTCGCCTTCGTGGTAGTGGCCGGTATGGGCTACTCCTGGCAAGTGGGTATGGGCACCATCTTCTGGGGCGCCATGGGTCTGTTGATCCTCACTCTGCTGCGGGTGCGCTACTGGCTGATCGGTAACATTCCGCTCACCCTGCGGGTCGGCATCACCGCCGGTATCGGTCTGCTGATCGCCCTGCTCGGCCTACACAACGCCGGGATCGTCGTGGCCAGCCCCGCGACTATGGTGACCGTGGGCAACCTCACCTCCCTGCCCTGCCTGCTGGGTCTGCTCGGCTTCTTCCTGATCTGTATCTTCTCCGCCCGCGGCGTCCACTCTGCCGTGCTGATTGCCATCGTGGTCACTACGGCGCTGGGCTGGCTATTTGGCGATGTCACCTTCAAGGGTTTCGTCTCCATGCCCCCCAGCATCGAGCCGGTGTTCGGCCAGCTGGATCTGATGGGCTCGCTCGACATCAGCCTCGCCGGGATCATCTTCTCCTTTATGCTGGTCAACCTGTTCGACTCCTCCGGCACCCTGATCGGCGTCACCAACCGCGCCAAGCTGGCCGATGACAAAGGGCACTTCCCGCGCATGAAGCAGGCACTGCTGGTGGATAGCGTGAGCTCGGTCGGCGGCGCCTTTATGGGCACCTCCTCGGTCACCGCCTTTATCGAGAGCAGCTCCGGCGTTGCTGTCGGCGGCCGTACCGGTCTGACCGCCATCGTGGTCGGCATCCTGTTCCTGCTGGCGATCTTCTTCTCTCCGGTCGCCGCCATGGTGCCGGCCTATGCCGCCGCTGGCGCCCTCATCTATGTGGGTGTGCTGATGTGCTCCGAGCTGACCCGGGTGAAGTGGGAAGATCTGACCGAAGCGGTACCAGCCTTCATGACTGCGGTGATGATGCCGTTCAGCTTCTCCATCACCGAGGGGATCGCCGTGGGCTTTATCTCCTACTGCGTGATGAAGGCGGGCACCGGTCGCTGGCGCGAAATCAACCCCTGCGTGCTGTTGGTAGCCCTGCTGTTCGTCCTCAAGTTCTTCTGGGTAGACGGCCACTAAGTCAGGCTTTCGCCAACAAAAATGCCAGTCAGCTGACTGGCATTTTTTTATCCCCGATTTGCTATCGGCCTGTGCACTGACCATAAAAAAATCCGAAACCAGTGGTTTCGGATTTTTTCTATTCAGCATGTGGCAGAGCAGGGTTATCCCCTCGCCTGCCACATCGGCAGAACTTACTCGGCAGCCATGCGGGCTTCGATGTAAGCCAGTGCGCGGTCGATACGCGCCAGTACGCGCTCCTTGCCGACCAGCGCCATCACAGCATCGATGCCGGGGGATTGACCCAGACCGGTGACGGCCACGCGCAGCGGCATACCAACCTTGCCCATGCCCTGACCCAGCTCGGCGGCGGTGGCTTCAATCAGCTCGTGCAGCGCTTCGGTGGTCCAGCTATCCAGTGCAGCCAGCTTGGCCTTGGCCAGTGCCAGCGGCTCGGCAGCAACACCGCGCAAATGCTTCTTGGCGGCAGCTTCGTCGATCGCTTCGTACTCTTCGAACAGGTAGCGGCTCTGGGCGGCCATCTCGACCAGAGTGTTGCAGCGCTCGGCCAGCAGGGTGACCACGTCGGCCAGCGCCGGGCCATTGCTGGTGTCGATCTTCTGGTTTTCCATGTGCCATGCCAGATGCTTGGCCACATAAGCCGGATCCAGGCTGCGCATGTAGTGGTTGTTCAACCACAGCAGCTTGTCGGTGTTGA
This sequence comes from Aeromonas sp. HMWF016, assembly GCF_963878195.1. Taxonomy (NCBI): domain Bacteria; kingdom Pseudomonadati; phylum Pseudomonadota; class Gammaproteobacteria; order Aeromonadales; family Aeromonadaceae; genus Aeromonas; species Aeromonas sp. HMWF016. Next base: position 82,105 of record NZ_CAWNWX010000037.1, on the reverse strand, counting down.
AGGCAGAAGCAGACTTGGAGATGGCATCCAGGCTGAACAGCTTGATCATCTCGTCCAGGGTGAAGATCTCCTGATCGCCGTGGGACCAGCCCAGACGCACCAGATAGTTCAGCAGCGCTTCCGGCAGGTAGCCGTCGTCGCGGTACTGCATCACGGAAACTGCACCGTGACGCTTGGAGAGCTTGGCACCGTCGTCACCCAGGATCATGGAGACGTGGGCAAACTCCGGCACCGGCGCGTTCAGCGCCTTGTAGATGTTGATCTGGCGCGGGGTGTTGTTGATGTGGTCTTCACCACGCACCACGTGGGTGATCTCCATATCCCAGTCATCGACTACAACGCAGAAGTTGTAGGTCGGGGCGCCATCGGTACGGCGGATGATCAGATCGTCCAGCTCGGTGTTGGCGAACTCGATGCGGCCACGGACGTGGTCATCGAACACCACGGAACCTTCGGTCGGGTTGCGGAAGCGAATAACGTGCGGCGCATCGGCCGGGTGATCGTGGGCGTGGTCGCGGCACTTGCCGTCATAACGGGGCTTCTCGCCGTTGGCCATCTGGCCTTCACGCAGCGCTTCCAGGCGCTCTTTGGAGCAGTAGCACTTGTAGGCACGGCCATCGGCCAGCATCTCGTCAATCAGCGCGTTGTAGCGATCGAAGCGCTTGGTCTGGTAGTAGGGGCCCTCATCCCAGTTCAGCTCCAGCCATTCCATGCCCTCAATGATGGCGTCGATCGCCTCCTGAGTGGAACGTTCCAGGTCGGTATCCTCAATACGCAGCACAAACTCACCGCCCTGGTTCTTTGCAAACAACCAGGAATAGAGTGCGGTACGGGCACCGCCGACATGCAAAAAGCCGGTCGGGCTGGGAGCAAAACGGGTTTTGACTTTCATCTTTAAGCCTTGTGTAGAGGGCCTTGGGCCAATTCGTTAAAAAAACCGTCGCATTTTAGCACCGACAATCACGGATGGGAAAACCATGAAGCCGCAAAGGGCAAAGTAGCGGGTTAAATTTGCGCAACGCCCCCCTACCCCCCTGATCTTTGAAGGGGATCGCAGAACAGAATCCCCATTTCCGATTTGCTATGCATAGCGCTGGAGAGCTGCCTCCTCCTGCCGATATCCAGACAACTCTCAACGCCCCACGCAACAAGAACAAGGAAGAGACGATGCAGTTCCGTTCAATCCAGACCCGAATACTGGTCATGGCCGGGATCGCCATGACGACAGCCCTGGTCATCCTGATCCTGCTCAACCAGTACTCCGGTCAACAGACCCAGAAGCTGACCATCAGCTCCAGCCGCGCAGCCCTGCAGCAGGAGGCATGGCAGAAGGTCAGTGCCAACGCCCGCGCCGAAGCGGCCACCATCACCCAGCTGTTGCAAAAAGGGCTCTCCTACACCCAGCAGATGGCCAGCGTCTTCGCCCAGCAACAGCAGGGCAAGCTGCCGCTCGATCGTCAGCAGGCCACCGACCTGCTCAAGGCCCAGCTCGCCCTTGAGCCCCAGCTCTACGGCGCCTTCGCCGGTTTCGAACCCAACGGCTTCGACAGTCAGGATGCCAGCTTTGCTGGCCAGACCGCCCTCGGTAGCGACAGCAAGGGGCGCTTTGTCCCCTACTTCTATCGCGACAAGGACAAGGTCGGCACCGACCTGCTGCTCTCCATCGAGAAGAGCGAGACCGACAGCTTCGGCAACCCGGCCAACGACTACTACGCCTGCCCGAAACGGGAGGGGCGCTCCTGCCTCATCGATCCCTTCAAGGTGGATATCAACGGTCAGCAGGTGCTGGTGAGCACCATCACCACCCCTATCATGGTGGATGGCCAGTTTAGGGGGATTGCCGCGCTCGATCTGGCGGTGGACTCCATCAGCCGTCAGGCCCAGTCCCTCAACAGCAACATCTATGACGGCAAGGGGGAAACCCTGATCGTCAGCGCCGCTGGCGTCATCACCGGCACCAGCGGCGATGCAAGCCTGCTTGGCAGCAGCGCCGAGAAGGTGCTGGGTAGCCAGTGGCAGCAGTATCTGAAGCCGGAACTGCAGCGTCAGGAGCTGAACAACTCGTTTCGCATCTCGGTGCCCATCATGGTGCCGGGCATGAGCCGCAACTGGGCCATCATCGTCACCCTGCCCTATCAGGTGGTACTGGCAGGAGCCGATCAGCTGGAGAACCAGCTGGGCGAGATGAACCGCACCGCCGTGACCCAACAGCTGGTCGGCGCCTTTGTCGTGCTGGTGCTGGCGCTGGTCACCATGCTGATGATCGCCCGCAGCATCACCGGCCCCATCCGCCAGATGGTCAGCCTGGTGGATGACATTGCCGATGGCGAGGGGGACCTCACCAAGCGCCTCAACACCCGCTCGGTGGACGAGCTGGGGGATCTGGCCAAGGGGATCAACCGCTTTATCGACAAGCTGCAGGGGCTGCTCGGAGATGTGCTGAAAACGGCCAGCGAAGTGAATCGCCATGCCGGCGATACCGACCGCATCGCCGGCCAGACCGACACCAACCTGCAGCATCATCAGGCCGAGATGGAGCAGATGCTGACCGCAGTGCAGGAGATGTCCTACGTCAGTCAGGAGGTCGCTACCCACGCCAACAACACCGCCGACTCGGCCAAACAGGCGCAAAGCGCCGCCGATCAGGGCAAGGAGCGCTTCCAGCAGGTGATCCAGTCGATGCACAAGGTCGCGGCAGAAGCCGGTAAAGGGGCCGAAGTGGTGGAAGGACTGGCCCACGACAGCGAGCAGATCACCAGCATCCTCACCGTCATTCAGGGGATTGCCGATCAGACCAACCTGCTTGCCCTCAACGCCGCCATCGAGGCAGCGCGGGCCGGTGAGCAGGGACGCGGTTTCGCGGTAGTCGCCGACGAGGTGCGCAAACTGGCGGGCAACACCCAGCAGGCGGTACAGAATACTCAGGAGCTGATCGAGAAGATCCGCCACAGCTCGACCAACGCGGTCAACGCCATCAACCAGAGCCAGCAGCTGACCCATCAGGCGGTGGGGGAAGCGGATCTGGCGGAGGAGGCGCTTGGCAGCATCTACAAGGCCATCTCCACCATCAACGACATGACCTACCAGATAGCCTCAGCCGCCGAAGAGCAGAGCTCGGTCTCCGAGACGGTCTCCGGCAACCTGTCAAAAACCAACGCACTGGCCAACGACATCGCTCAGGATGCGACCGAAACGGCCAAAGCCAGCCAGGCCCTGCGCCAGGCAGCCGACAAATTGCAGCAATTATTGGGACAATTTCGTCTCAGCTGATAATTTTCCACCTCAGGACTCTCCCCCTCGGGGGCGAGTCCGTTTACCATAGGCGGCGAAATTTGCCTGATGGCAGGCAATGCAGTGAGAGGTAAATGCCGTGCCCACCCCGGACCGTCGCCCACGTGGCCATAACAGACGAGCCCAGCAGCGTCGCAAAGACGAATCACAAGTATCCCTGCTCCATCGTATCAATGCAGCAACAGAGTCCTTGCGCCAACGATTTGGCAAAAAAGAGCAGCAGCCCGCCCCGCGCAGCCAGAGTGCTAGCACCGGCAAATTCAAGCTGAGCAGCCCGCTGCCGCGCAAGAACACCATAGGTCTGCTGATCCTGATCCCGCTCTGGCTGCTGGTGCTGGCCTGGGAGCCCGCCCCGAGCGGGCCCAAAGCGCCGCCGTCCGGTTCGCTGGAAGTACCGCTGGCGGTACCGGCGCAAGCCATGACTGTTGGCAATGGCACCACGGGCAGTGCGCCTGCCGCCGCCAAACCGGTCGAAGAGAAGGTCAATGGCACCTGGCTGCAACACGATGTGCAGGCTGGCGAGACCCTCTTCTCCATCTTCCGCAAGTTCGAGCTGCCGGGCGCCGAGCTCAGTCGCCTGATCGCCATCGAGGGGCCGGATCGGCCGCTGACCCGCCTGCAATCGGGCCGCTCCGTCTTCATTCTGGTGGATGACAGCCGCCGCATTCAGCGGGTCGAGATCCGATCCTACGGTCAGGCCATCTATCGCTATGACCGGCAGGGCGAAGGGTTCGTCCTCAAGGAGTAAAACAAAACGGGAGGCTGCGGCCTCCCGTTTTTTTCGGTCAAATTTCTTCAAATAAGCTACTGACTTCACAATATTTTTAGCTTGTTCAAAAAACGACAGGGGTCAAATTGACAAGGATCGGCGCTAACGTACAATCGATTGTGCTTTAGACAGGGATTGTTCTGCGTGCTACTGGGACAAAGAGACGTGGTCAGTCATGAGCCAACCCCTGCTGCAAGGCAAATGCAGCCCCACAGGGCTTAGTTTCATTTTGTTATTGATAGGATTTTGCACATGTCTGACATTCGCACCGGCCAGGTAAAATGGTTCAACGAAACCAAGGGTTTTGGCTTCATCGAGCAATCCCAGGGTCCGGACGTATTCGTTCACTTCTCCTCCATCCAGAGCGCAGGTTTCAAAACCCTGGCTGAAGGTCAGAAAGTCCAGTTCACTGTGACCCAGGGCAAGAAAGGCCCGCAGGCCGAGAACGTCACCGTTATCTAAGGCCACGCCAGTGAACATGTAGGAGGTGCCATCGGCCCTCCTATTTTTTTGCCCGCGATTTCCCCTTCCCGATCGGCAGATCCCCTGCCGGGCTTGCCGACCCCGCCTGCGGGCCGTTTATGGCCACAACCGGCGGCTATAAATCAAATTTATGGATTTTGGTTAAATGCCCCGGTTTTAACTTATACCGAGCCAATGCCTGTCATTCAGCCCTTGCCAAGTCTGTTAGCCGACCGCAAAGGGGTATGCCCGATCTTCGGGAGGCTGTTAGCGAGCCATACAGCTTTGCTCTTATGACTTGAGATGTGCAGGGAAGATAGAAAGCGGGCAAACGCCGGATACGACAAAGCATCGCAGCGCAATGTAATGGGCAATTCAAAGGGGTGATGAAGACTTCGAAGAGAGATTGGAGCGGGAAACGAGACTCGAACTCGCGACCCCAGCCTTGGCAAGCACGGATCATGCTCTACCAACTGGATGTGGTAATGAGTGTGCTGAGATATTGGATTGATGAACTTCAAGGAGATATTGGAGCGGGAAACGAGACTCGAACTCGCGACCCCGACCTTGGCAAGGTCGTGCTCTACCAACTGAGCTATTCCCGCAACAGAATGTCATTTACAAGTGATTGGAGCGGGAAACGAGACTCGAACTCGCGACCCCGACCTTGGCAAGGTCGTGCTCTACCAACTGAGCTATTCCCGCATCGGAATGTCACTTACAAATGTTTGGAGCGGGAAACGAGACTCGAACTCGCGACCCCGACCTTGGCAAGGTCGTGCTCTACCAACTGAGCTATTCCCGCAACAGAATGTCATCTGCAAGTGATTGGAGCGGGAAACGAGACTCGAACTCGCGACCCCGACCTTGGCAAGGTCGTGCTCTACCAACTGAGCTATTCCCGCATCGGAATATCACTTACAAATTTTTTGGAGCGGGAAACGAGACTCGAACTCGCGACCCCGACCTTGGCAAGGTCGTGCTCTACCAACTGAGCTATTCCCGCAACAATTTGGTTGTCTTGAGGCTGGCTGATGATTGGAGCGGGAAACGAGACTCGAACTCGCGACCCCGACCTTGGCAAGGTCGTGCTCTACCAACTGAGCTATTCCCGCATCGGGCTGGTTTGCACCAGTATCATCATCAGATTTTTGGAGCGGGAAACGAGACTCGAACTCGCGACCCCGACCTTGGCAAGGTCGTGCTCTACCAACTGAGCTATTCCCGCAACTACCTTAAAACAGGCCGTACAGCATTTGGTTGCTTGCGCTACTGTACGGGAGCCGAATTATAAGAGCAGTCATTCCAATTGCAAGGGCTTTTTTGTCTGGTTGCGCGCGTTCGCTCAAAAGCTGGCCGAACTGTCGATTTTAGCAGCCAGAGCATGACAAACCCTTGCCGGGGAATCAGATCTTGAAGACGTGGCTGCGATAGAACTGCAGCTCGGCGATGGATTCGCGGATGTCGTCCAGCGCCTGGTGGGTGCCGCTCTTCTTGAACTGATCCAGCAGTTCCGGCTGCCAGCGACGTACCAGCTCCTTGATGGTGCTGACGTCGACGTTGCGGTAGTGGAAGAAGGCTTCCAGATCGCTCATGTGCTTGACCATGAAGCGGCGATCCTGACCGATGCTGTTGCCGCACAGCGGGCTGGTGCGCTCCGGCACCCACTGGCGAATGAAGTCGAGGGTCTCGGCAACGGCTTTCGCCTCGTCATGCTGGCTCGCCTTGACCCGGGCCACCAGACCGCTCTTGGTGTGGGTGTTGACGTTCCACTCGTCCATCTTGGCCAGCTCTGCTTCGCTCTGGTGGATGGCGATCACCGGCCCTTCGGCCAGCACGTTCAGGTCCTTGTCGGTGACGATGGTGGCAATCTCCAGTACCACGTTCTCTTCGGGGTCGAGGCCCGTCATCTCCATGTCGATCCATACCAGGTTCTGCGCGCTGACTGTCATGATTACTCTCTCTGTTGGGAGGAATGGCGGAATTTTGCCAATTTGCATGTATCATACTGGCTTTGGATCTGTTCATAAACTGGCGAATCGAGTGGCAAAGAAAGCAAAACTCAATCTGGGTCAACAAAGACGCGTCCAGGCCAACCGCGAGCGTCGGCTGCAAAAAGAGCACACCACAGAGGTGGATGACACCCTGTTTGGCCCGGCCATCGAAGGGGTGGTGATCAGCCGTTTTGGTCAGCACGCGGACGTGGAAGCGAGCGATGGCACCATCCACCGCAGCAACCTGCGGCGCAGCAGCATCAGCAGTCTGGTGTGCGGCGACAAGGTGGTGTGGCGTCCCGGCCTCAATGCCGCCATCGCCGGCGTCATCGAGGCGGTGCATCCGCGCCACTCGGTACTGACCCGGCCGGACTTCTACGACGGGGTCAAACCCATCGCCGCCAACATCGACCAGATCATCATCGTTTCGGCGGTGATGCCCGAGTTCTCCACCAACATCGTCGACCGCTATCTGGTGGCCGCCGAGGATGTGGAGATCCGCCCCCTCATCGTGCTGAACAAGGTCGATATGCTCGATGATGCCGCCAGAGCGCGCATCGAGCGCCAGCTCGAAACCTACCGCAAACTCAATTACGAGGTGCTGCTGGTGAGCTGCGAGAGCGGTGAAGGGCTCGATGAGCTGAAAGCCAAGCTCACCGACAAGATCAGCATCTTCGTCGGCCAGTCCGGGGTGGGCAAATCCTCGCTCACCAACGCCCTGATGCCGGGGCTGGATGTGCTCACCGGCGAGATCTCCGAAAACTCGGGGCTCGGCCAGCACACCACCACCACGGCGCGGCTCTACCACTTCCCGAGCGGCGGCGATCTCATCGACTCCCCCGGGATCCGCGAGTTCGCCCTCTGGCATCTGGAAGCCGACCGCATCACCTGGTGCTTCGTCGAGTTCCGAGACTATCTGGGTGGCTGCAAGTTCCGCGACTGTACCCACAAGGACGATCCCGGCTGTGCCCTGCGCGCCGCGGTCGACGCGGGCGCTATCAGCGCCGATCGCTTCCACAACTATCACCGCATCCTGGAAACCATGCAGGAAGCCCGTCACGGTCGCCAGCAAGCGCGCCTGTGACCCTGTTTAACCTACGTTGATGATGAACATGAGCATTACTGACAACCTGAAAATTGCCGGTCAATACTGTCTGCCCAAGCACGCCCTCTCCCGTCTGATCGGCAAGTTTGCCGCCGCCGAAGCGGGCAACATCACCACCAAAGTGATCGAGGCTTTTATCAAGCAGTATCAGGTCGACATGAGCGAGGCGCTGCACGAGAGCCCGGCCCACTACAAGAGCTTCAACGAGTTCTTCACCCGCGAGCTCAAGCCCGGCATCCGCCCCGTGGTAGAAGATGCCATGACTCTGGCGCTGCCGGTCGATGGCACCGTCAGCCAGCTCGGCCCCATCCAGCAGGGTCGCATCATCCAGGCCAAGGGCCACGACTACAGCGCCCGCGAGCTGCTGGGCGGCTATGAGGATCTGGTAGCGCCGTTCAAGGATGGCGACTTCGCCACCATCTATCTGGCACCCAAGGATTACCACCGCATTCACATGCCGCTGGACGGCGTGCTGGAGAGCATGGTGTTCGTGCCGGGGGATCTCTTCTCCGTCAACCCGCTCACCGCCGAGAACGTGCCGAACCTGTTTGCCCGCAACGAGCGGGTGGTGGCCACCTTCCGTACCCCGCATGGCCCCATGGCGCTAGTACTGGTCGGTGCGACTATCGTGGCCAGCATCGAGACCATCTGGGCTGGCAACATTGCGCCGACCAAAGAGAAAAAGGTGGTGCGCTGGGACTACACCGGCGACGAGGCCATTACCCTGCAAAAAGGTGCCGAGATGGGTCTGTTCAAACTGGGCAGTACCGTGGTCTGCCTGTTCGGCCCGGGCATGCTGGCCGGTTTCGAACCCCATCTGGCCAACGGGGTCACCACCCGCATGGGTCAGCCCTTTGCCAAGCTGGCGGAGCAGGCATGAGCGAGCAACCGAACGCCTCGCAGAAGAACAACCCGCTGCATGGGCTGACGCTGGAAGCCATCGTCACCGCGCTGGTCGAACACTATGGCTGGGAAGAGCTGGGGCAGCAGATCAATATCCGCTGCTTCACCGATAATCCCAGCATCAAGTCCAGCCTGAAGTTCTTGCGCAAGACCCCCTGGGCCCGGGAGAAGGTAGAGAGCCTCTATCTCTACGTCCAGCGCAAGCAAGCCAAATCAAAGGAATAGCGCCATGGCGTTCAAGATTACCTACACCTACAAGAAGCAGGCTAAAACGATCGGCTATGCCAACGACAAGTTCAACAGCATCTATGATGCGGTTGCCGCTGCCGAAGGGATCGATCTTGCCAGCTTCCACGCCATGGAGGCTCAGCTGGCTCAGGTGTGCCGGCGCGACAAGAAGAGCGTTAAGGATTACCGGGAGAACTACTTCAAAGAACTGGGGTTCTCCAACATCGTCATCGAACGGGACAACCTCGAAGAGGATCAGGAGTAACCATGCGAACCTTGACTCTGATGGCCGCCTCTCTGCTACTGGCGGCATGCAGTACACCGGAACAACATCTGGTTGGCAGCGATCGCGACAGCCACGGCTGTATCGGCAGTGCGGGATATCAGTGGTCAGCGCTGACCGGCAAATGCGTACGCCTGTTCGAGCAGGGCATCCGGCTCAATCCGACCGATGCCAGCCAGACCAGCAGTGCGTTCGTGCTGTTCAACACCGATCAGAGCAAGGCCGAGCTGACCCTGCCGACCGGCGAGCAGCACCAGCTTGCCCGTCAGGGTATGGAAGGCAACTGGTCCTGGCAGGGCAGCGGCTACACCCTCTTCCCCTGGAAGGGCTATGTGCTCAAATCCGGTGACAAGGTGCTCTATCAGGGGGAGTAACCCGAGCGCCTGATATCCTCGCGATATCCGCCAAATAAAATGCCGACCCAAGGGTCGGCATTTTTGTTTCTGACACAACCGGTTATCAGGCGCGGCTAAGGTAATCGGCCTGCCCTACCCACTTGTAGCTGGTGAGCTCGGTCAACCCCATGGGGCCACGGGCGTGCAGCATCTGGGTCGAGACCGCCACCTCGGCCCCCAGCCCAAACTGGCCGCCATCGGTAAAACGGGTCGAGGCGTTGACATAGACTGCCGCCGAACCGGCCCCGTTGACGAAACGCTCGGCGTTGGCCAGATCGTTGGTCAGGATGGCGTCGGAGTGGCCGGCGTTATGCTCGCGCATATGGGCCAGCGCCTCGTTCACATCCGCCACCAGCTTGACCCCCAGGGTCAGTCCCAACCACTCGGTATCAAAATCTTCCGGCCCCGCCTCGCACAGGTTGTCGGCCCCCGCCAGCAGCGTCATGGCGTTGGGAGCGGCCACCAGCGTCACCTTGCGCTCGTTCATCAGCGTCACCAGCTGCGGCAGGAAGGTGGCGGCCACCTTCTCGTGTACCAGCAGGGTATCGAGGGCATTGCAGGCGGAGGGGCGCTGCACCTTGGCGTTGTCGATAACCGCCAGAGAGCGCACCAGATCGGCGCTCTCGTCGACGAAGATGTGGCTGATGCCGAAACCACCGATGATGACCGGAATCGAGCTGTTCTCCTTGCACATCTTGTGCAGGCCGGCACCACCGCGGGGAATGATCATGTCCACAAAGCGGTCGAGGCGCAGCAGCTCGGCCACCAGCGCCCGATCCGGGTTATCGATGTACTGTACTGCCGCCTCGGGCAGGCCAGAGGCCGCCAAGGCATGCTGGATCACCCGCACCAGCTCAAGATTGGAGTGGAAGGTCTCGCGCCCGCCGCGCAGTATGCTGGCGTTGCCAGTCTTGAGGCAGAGGCTGGCGATGTCGATGGTGACGTTGGGACGCGCCTCGTAGATGACGCCGATAACCCCGATGGGCACCCGACGACGGGAGAGGCGCAGGCCATTTTCCAGCACCCGGCTATCCATTTCGGCGCCGACCGGATCGTCCAGCGTGATCACCTTGCGCACATCTGCCACAATACCGGCCAGCCGGGCCGGATTGAGCAGCAGGCGATCCAGCATGGCTTCTGACAAGCCCGCTTCACGGCCAGCGGCGATATCTTTCGCATTGGCGGCGAGGATCTGCTCACTGCGCGCCTCCAGCTCGTCGGCGATGGCGGCCAGCGCCCGGTTCTTCTGCGCCGTGCTGACGGTAGCCAACTGATAGGCGGCTTCTCGGGCTGCCTGCCCCATTTTCTCCAGACTCATCTCATTTCCCTTTGTTCATGCTGTGCCGCCCTGATTAGAGCAGTACCATGTCGTCTCGATGAATGGCTACTGAACCATATCCATAGCCCAATACCTGTTCAATCTGTTCCGAGTGGACGCCGCGCAGCTTCTCCAGCTCCAGATGGTCGTAACGGCAGATGCCGCGAGCCAGCTCAACCCCCTTGGGATCGAGGATGCGCACCACATCGCCTCGAATGAAGTCGCCCTTGACCGCCACAATTCCCTTTGGCAGCAGGCTGGAACCTTTATCCTTCATGGCGGCGACCGCCCCCTGATCCACATGCACTTCGCCGTGAGGGGGCGGGCCTGCCAGGATCCAGCTCTTGCGCCCTTCCAGCGGGGAGGCCAGCGCCGGGAACAGAGTACCGATCCGCTCGCCCTTGGCGAGGCGTCCGATCACCTCCGGCATCTGGCCGGTGGCGATCACCACGTTGACCCCGGCACGGCGCGCCACATCGGCGGCCTGTAGCTTGGTGGCCATGCCGCCGGTACCGAGACCGCTGACACTGTCACCTGCCAGCGAGCGCAGGGTGTCGTCGATGGTCTGCACTTCTTCGATGAGCTGGGCGTCCGGATTGGTACGCGGATCGGCGGTAAACAGCCCCTTCTGGTCGGTCAGCAGGATCAGCAGATCGGCATCGGCCAGGATGGCGGCCCGGGCGGAGAGGTTGTCGTTGTCACCGACCTTGATCTCGGCGGTCGCTACCGCGTCGTTTTCGTTGATGACCGGAATGATCCGGTGATCAAGCAGGGTGCGCATGGTGTCGCGGGCATTGAGATAGCGTTCGCGATCTTCCAGATCGGCGCGAGTCAGCAGCATCTGGCCGATATGCAAGCCATAGAGGTTGAACAGATCCTGCCATACCCGAATGAGTTGGGTCTGACCAACCGCCGCCAGCATCTGCTTGTTGGGCAGGGTTGGTGCCAGTGGCGGGTGCCCCAGATGCTCACGCCCGGCGGCAATAGCCCCCGAGGTGACGACCACGACCCGATGGCCGTGACGGTGCAAGGCAGCACACTGTCTGACCAGCTCGACCATATGGGCACGATTGAGCTGGGAAGACCCCCCTGTGAGCACGCTGGTGCCCAACTTGACGACTATGGTTCTGTTTTCCATGGGAGCATAAAGGCTAAAAAGTAAGGAATATCTTTATACCCACGGCCATGGAGCCCTGCAAGGCAATTCATGGTGCGGTGGAAGAGGAGAAAAAACAGGAGGAGAGAGAACTGGAGCCCTGCGAGTGACAGATGCAACTCGCAGGGCTTCAGGGGATCAGGCAGCCGTTACGGTCAACTCGTTGGTGACCTGCTCAGCAGGAGACAGGTGGCACTCAAGCGCGGCCAACTTGTCACTGATGAGCTTGTAGAAGCGGTTGAGGGTGCGTTCCACCTCCGCCTGATGCTTTTTGGGGATCGGCTTGTCGAGCCATTCGCCATCGGCATTGTAAAAACCGAACTGATAGTGATAGCGGAACTGGTGATCATCCTGCTCCAGCACCAGCCACCAACCCCAGAACTCCCGCTTGTCCGGCGCCGGTTTGGCGCTGACGCAGACAGACAAACAGTCGAAGCGGTAACGCCCCTCTTCACAGAGATCTTCGCGCAGATAGGGGCCAATGGCAGCAAACTGCCTCAGCAGCCGCTTGTAGGTCACTCTTTCAGACATGTTAACCTCCCTGTTAAACAAGCCGCGCCACCTGGTGATGGCGTCAGATTTTTAGCGCAATATCAGGCACACAGGTGCCGTTTCAACCACTCGACAATCTCATCCAGCGCCTGGTCATAGACCTCTAGCAAGGGCTGTTTGTCAAACACGATGGCCTTGCCATTGCGGCTGGCCGACGCCAACGCCCGGACATCCTGCTCGGGACAGATGAAATCTCTCTTGTGTCCGATACTTAATATCGGCACCGATGTGCGAGTCCCGAGCAATCCTTGCGTTTTCAGTGAAAATACCTGGCACTTGGTGCGCATGGTATCCCACTGGGCCGCATCGGCCCCCAACCGGTTGGCCAGACTGTCCCGCATCATGCGCGGGCATCGGGCAAACAGCTCCTGATTGGTAAACACCTGATTGACCCCGGCCCCGACACAGACCACGGTTTTGAGCTTGAACGGTTCGATAAAGGCCAGTCGCGCCGCCACATTGCCCGCCAGTCGAAAACCGACCATGGCGATACGCTGGTGATCGACCCAGGCCACCTCGGAGAGGTAGTGCAGCACCGCCTGATGGAGACGGCTGGTATCCTGCACCAGCGGCCAGTGCTCGGAATAGCCGATACCCGGCATATCCAGCGACAACATGCCGATGCCGTTGGGTTCGAGCCGTTTGAGGTAGAAGTTGAGAAAATCGAGCTGCAGGGAGTCGATCCCCCCGCTGATGATCGCCAGCGGCACCGGCTTGTCGGTAGCCGGCAGGTGGAGATAGCCCTGAATATTCTTGCCGCGAAATGGCACCTGGATCTCTTTGAGCGGCACCTTGAACAGCCGGCCCGCTTCGCGATAGGCCATGTTGCCGAGCAGTTGGGCCTGATCCGCCAGTTCGTCATCTTTCAGATGGGGATAGCTGGCGATGGAGTAGTAGCGCACCGCCTTGAGCAGTTGCTTGAGAGCCCCCTCCTTATCGCCCTGCTCGCAAAGTTCGCGGCCCTGCTTGAAATAGGTGCCAGCCACCTGGCTCCACTCGTAGATCCAGTTGCCGGGCACATAGCCCTTGATGGTATCGAGATAGCAGTCGTGGGTGCGCTCGCCGGTCGCCATGGCGATGCGGGCCAAGGTCTGCTCCACCTCGACCGGATCAGCCCCCTGCCAGGCCCAGGATGGGCGGCGCAGCAGGCGATACCAGCTCTTTGACATGGAGCCGTCAATAAACATCTCGTCTGACTCGGCCTCGGCCAGTTCGGCCGGGCTGGAGTTGGAGATCTCGGAAGTTTCCAATACCTTCTTGACCCGGGTGAACAGTTTTTCGGTCAGATTAAGGTCGTCGTTCAAGTCCAAGATAATGTCTCTTTCAATCAGGCAATGGTTCATCTTAACCACTTTTACTGCCCGTCAGCCACCCCGCAACAGATTGATACACAAAAAAACAGGGCTCCTTCAAGGAGCCCTGTGAAACCATTACTCTTCGTCGCAGATTGGCGTGACAAACTCCAGCGCCATATCCCACGGTTGCTCGATCCAGGTGTCCTGCGGGATAGCAACTTCGAAATCATCCAGCAGCGGCTCACCCATCGGTTTGGCAAAGATGGCGATGAACTTGGCTTTCGGGTAGAGATCGCGGATGGCCTTGGCGGTTGTGCCGGTGTCCACCAGATCTTCCACTACCAGCCAGCCTTCGCCGTCACCGGCAGTGGTCGCGCCCTTCACAACCACCAGCTCACGCTGGTTGTCATGGTCATAGCTGGAGATGCAGAGGGTCTCTACGTTGCGGATGCCGAGTTCACGGGCCATCAGGGCTGCGGGTACCAGACCACCGCGGCTGACCGCGATGATCCCTTTCCACTGGTTGGCAGGCAGTTGACGACGAGCCAGACGGCGAGCTTCACGTTGCAGGTTGTCCCACGACACATAAAATTTCTTAGGCATAGTAATGAACTCAACGACTTATAGTTAAAACAAAGGGTTATGACGCAGTGGTGCGCCGTGTTATGCAATGCTTACGTAATTCTGCCGCCACTTTGCCGCCATTTTTTGCCTATGAGTGAGGGCTGGCCAGAGGGTTTAATCTGACCGCGTCATCAAGGTGATCGGGGGCAAAGTGTGCGTATCTCATGGTCATCGTGATAGTGCTGTGACCGAGGATGCGCTGTAGGACAAGGATATTACCACCGTTCATCATGAAATGGCTCGCAAACGTATGCCGTAACACGTGAGAAAGTTGCCCTTCGGGCAATTTTACCCCTGAATTGTCGGCGGCGTATTCGAATGCGTCATAGCATGGGGGGAACAATCGGCCCTCATAGAGGCCCCGCTTGGGGATCAGGTCGTAGAGCTCGGGTGAAATCGGGACGGAGCGATTGCGCTTGCTCTTGGTCTGGGTGAAGGTCAGCCGGTATTTGCTCACCTGGGCGCGGGTCAGCCCCTGTACCTCAGACCAACGGGCGCCGGTAGCCAGGCAGAGCTTGACCACTGTCGTCAGTGCCGGAACGCGAGACTTGGCACAGCTGGCCAGCAGCAGATCGATCTCGGCCGCCGTCAGGAACGACATTTCATTCTCTTGGGTCTTCACCTTGCGCAGCCCGGTCAACGGGTGGGGGTTAGTCCACTCCCCCAACCGGATCAGCTCGCCGAACACCGCATTGAGCAGGCGCTGCTCATCATTGACGGTCTTGGCCCCTGCCGCCCTGTCTCGGCATCGCCCGGGAAAGATGATGGAGCCGGTGAGCCGACCCTCGCGGTAGGCCGCGAAATGAACCTTGTTGAAGTCAACGGCATAGGGGTCACCCATCGCGCCGGCCATCAGCCCCAGCTTGCGCCTGACCTGATCACCGGCAACCAGCGTCTGGCCGTGCAGACGGTACCACAGTTCGATGATGTCGGAGAGGCGGCGCTTGTCCTCGGTCACCTTATTGGCGACCAGCCAGGGGTTACTGTTGCTCTCTTCGAGCAGCCACTTCTCCCAGACCAGCGCCTCGCCCTTGGTGGCGAAGCGCTTGCGCTTGCGGGGGCCGTCACGGCCTTGCGGGTAGACTTCGGCAAGCCATGGGCGCGGCTTGCCGTCATCGAGTTTACGTACTGTCATTCAGAAATGATGTTCAAGATGTTGCCGTCGAGATCGACCTGAGCCACGACGGTATTTTTTAC
The DNA here is from genome assembly GCF_963878195.1 of Aeromonas sp. HMWF016. NCBI lineage: Bacteria > Pseudomonadati > Pseudomonadota > Gammaproteobacteria > Aeromonadales > Aeromonadaceae > Aeromonas > Aeromonas sp. HMWF016. Next base: position 66,533 of record NZ_CAWNWX010000037.1, on the reverse strand, counting down.
CACCCCACCAAATCCATTTTTACCGCGGAAGGTAGTGGAGACAATGAGCGAATCACCAAGGTCACGATAGGTAGTTTCAACATGCTCATAGCTGTCAGGGTCATTCATGCTTTTCTTTATCGCACGCTCAAGAGTGCGGTGTGAACCATCCCAAGCACTAAACTGTGACTCCAGTTTTTTAATTCTTGCTTCAATGACAGCTTTCTTGGCTGAAGCCTTATCAATCTCGGCCTGTTTGTCCTGCGCTGATTCATATGGGTTTACGGCAACATAATCCATAAAAGGGTAAGGCAGGTGAATATCGTCTGGCTTGACGCCATATTTTTTGGCGAGGAATGCTTTGAGTTTTTCCTCGTTAAGGTCACCGTTTTTATCTAAATAACGACTGCGATTTTTAATCCAATCACGGTAGACGCCCCACTCTTTTTCAGTGATGGTTACATTGGATGCAGATACGTCCCATACAATCCCATTGCAGTCTTTACCTGAGAAACCACATGAGTCAGAAAAGTAGGTGGCCTTTGCTAGATTGCTACCCTTTCCTGCGAACAACTTATCTTGTTCAACAAATACGGTAACAACCGGAATTCCTGTTTTATCAAAAATGTCGCTAGCCGCCTTGCGGGCTGTAGCGGCTCTGTCTCCTTTGGTTTCTGCTGTTGGCGCAGCAACAAAGAAAGTTTCCTTTCTGGATTTTGATTTCATATCGCCAGATATGACTGTGTAAGGTTTTGCCTCGCCAATCTCTCTAGGCTTAACCTCTTCAACTTTACTGGATGCAGATTTTGACTCTGTTGGTTTTTCATCGCCGCCAGCACATGACTTTATTGCAAAGACAATAACAATTAACCCTATGGCGCCAAGGATATAATCCTTTGCAGTAATGGCAGGGTTTTTAATTCCACAGTGTGGGCATACCTTTGCAGAATTGCTTACTTCTTTTTTGCACTCCTTGCACTTAACCAAGGCCATGTTTTTATCCCTCTTGATTTTTTATTGTTAAAAAGGGGCTTTTGGCCCCTGATGATTAAAATTTCTTCCCTACACGAACCACACGACCAACGATATGAACATCTTGGCGCTGTTCTTTTGTGACCACCTGTTCACCATAAACAGGGTTGTCAGAAATAATTTTGAGGCCGCCAAACGGGTCGAACTGCAGGCGCTTGACGAGCAGGCTTTCACCTATGCGCAAAACATAAATGCCATCCCGCAATGACTCACCGTTGCAAAGGCTGATCAGGATCTTCTCGTTGTTGCTGATGGTAGGCTCCATCGAATCACCCTTAGCCCGGATGATTGCCAGTCGCTCAGGTTTGAGACCATCGCCTTTCAATTCATCAGTTCTGAACGGCTCGGGAGGGAGTTTCAACTCATCGGCAATAACGGCGCCGTGCCCAGCAGATGCGAATACGTGGTAGCTATCGACGAGGGTGATCTCTTCTGCGTTAGCGCGGTACGCCGCCTGTGCATCTTTAAGTGAACTGTTGTCATGGCTCTGATCGCCAGCATCAGTGGAGGCATGTTTGCTGATAGGGGATGTTGCCAGCTGCTCGGGTACCTCACCAATACCCATGCATAACCAGACGAAGAGCGCAGGGTCATGCCCAGCAATTTGGGACACCAAGGCTACGGACGGCATAGTCTCACCGAGGCAATACTTCCTGACAACTGCATCACTAACACCAACCCTGCGCCCGAAAGAACTGTAGGTTTCTCTTCCTACTAGCTGTTTCATTCGGCTGGAGAACGCTTCCAGGTCAAAGGCAGTGCCGTTAAGAATCTTCATGGAATTACACCTCTGATCACAAATTCACACTTTTAAGTTGCGCACCTCTGCGTCATTGGATATTCTTACTTTAAATCAGCAACACACACCAATCGTCGGGATTAAGAGTGTTTTTCTGTTGATAGGTAAGAATTGGACGCATAGGAGCGCAGTATGACGCAACAAGACATCAAAAAACAGCCTATAGGGCGCACTGCCGCACCAGTAGGTGACGAATCTCACCAATCCGGCGACCTGTTGGCTGCTGCTGTATTGCGCGAGCTGGAGACCATCAAGCAGAGCTTGGCGCTCTCCGTCCTGCCAGCGATTCCGCTGGAAGCCTTCCTGACGATGTTGCGAGAAGAATTCAAGTTTGACCTGCCGGTGCGTACCGCTCAGGCAATGATTGCTGATGGCCGCATCCCCCAATTGCCAAAGTTGAGCACAAAGGACAAGCCGTGGGTCAATCTGGTGCGCTGGCGTGAGATGGCTAAAGAGCCGTCCAACTATCTGCATATGGCACATGAAAACTCCCGTCACCGCATAGCCAAACCTGCAACCACCAAGTCAAAGCAGCGCGCAGCTGCTTGACCTAACGGTAGCGATTGAGCACAGGGGGTTAAAGTGTCTACTCATAAGACTAGCGTACACCACGGATTTGAGAGCGCTTGTGATCGATTCAAGGCATCTCACAACCTTGAGGACATCGCCGCCGCTATCGGGATGCGTCCTGACGTGCTGCGCAACAAATTCAATCCTGCCCAGACCAAACACAAATTGCATGCGGTGGACCTGATCAACATCTACCGCGTCACCGGCGACGACACCCTGTTTGATGGCCTGCTGTTTGATTGCCAGCTCACTGCCGTTCGCCTCCCCTCTTCCGATGCGGTGATCAAGCCAGAGGCCCGCGCCCAGCAGGCGCTCAACGCTGGCGCCAACATCCTCGGGGTGACGGCTCAGGCCACCCAGGTACTCAGCGGTGACCGTGTCACCAAGGGCCATCGCAATGCGCTGGTCGGTGGGCTGATGGCGGGCATCGAGCACCTTTTCCTGCAAGTCATCGAGGTCGAACAGAAATTCAACTCAGTACCCACCCTCGCCTGTGCCGCTGACATTGCGCGCGCCAGCCTGGGCGCATAGGAGAACACCATGAGACTGAAATGCCCCCACTGCAACGCCCGCGCAAACATCCGTACCAGCCGGGATATGGGGCCACTTAGCGGCTCTGCCCGCTATCAGTGCAGCAATGTCGAGTGCGGCCACACCTTCAAGGTGTTGTTTGAAATCACCGAAACCCTGTCACCCAGCGCCATGCCTAACCCGTCCGTGGTGCTGCCAGTGTTCCAACGCAAGCAAAAGGAGATTGCCCAATGAGACTTCGCGCCGAGCAGCCAGGGCTGATCCCCGTGGCGCTCCTGCTGATGACCCGCGCCACCGTCGTGAGCGAAAGCAGCGAGCCGGTGATGCGCAACACCACCCCATTTGATGGCAGCTATCTGGAAGACCACAAGGGCCGCCGTGGCGCCCTGCGCTTTCAGCCGTGCCGCCAGCCTCGCCCGCACTGGCTGACCAAGCTGCTGCAGGCATAACCGGAGGGCCTCCCCATGAACGCAACAGCAAAGGTAATTCCGCTCGTTCAACAAACCAGCGCCGCAGAAGTGGCACTGGCAGAAATGCGCGCCCGCTTCGGCCGCAATGGGGCGGCCAGCCGCTGGTCACGCCTGCCGACTCGGGTCAAAGCCGTCATCTGTTATGCCGCCGGGATCTCGCCGTCGGCGGCATCGCAGGAGCTGGGCCAGTTCGAGTTTGACCAACAGGAGGCGATCCGGCTCGCACTGGGCGACCTGCTCGCCACCCTGCGGGAGTTTGACGGGTCTGTGCTGCACCGCCGCGAATGGCACCGCACAGCCAGCCGCATTGATGGGCCGACCCGCAGCGAGTTGGAACAGGCAGAGCTTGAGAATAAACGCCGGTCTGAGCTGAACGCACAGGCCAGCGAATTGGAAAACCGCTTGGCGGTTGCAAGAAAAGTGGTCGGAAACGGCCAATAAAAAACCCCGCTATCGGTGCGCCAACACCAGCGGGGCTTTCAATCAATCAACGAGGTAAACCTCATGAACAATCTTACAGCAGAACAGGCGATCCGCAAAGTCGCCAATTCCCTGATAAATACCCACCGCCCCCAGCTGGGCACCTGCCATTCACTCGCCATCGAGGCGAGCCTTGAGGCACTGGCCGAACTGGCCGACGAATTGAGCCTGATCGACATCTACGCCGAGCTGACCAAGCGCCTCGAGATCCTGCAGGGTGGCAAGAGACCACACATCATCGGCGTGGATCTGGAGGTGCCTGTCCATGACGTCACCGTGATATTCCTGCCGCCCTTTGCCCATGAGCTGCAAGGGGGTGCCAAGTGATCGCCATCACCACCAAGCACACCGCCCAATCACCGGCCGCTGCCGCCGCCTATCTGGTGCGCCACGGCTACATCAACGTGAAAAACAGCTGGCTGCGTGGCCAGCGTCACGCCGCCCGCATCGAGCTGTTGCCGTCTGGCCGCGCTCGGGTTCTGGAAGGAGTAGCAGCATGAGCAAAACCATCATGACCCTCGCCTGCCTGAAACAGTGGATAGCCGAGAACGAAGCGCGACTGGCGCCCACTGCCCCGCTCTGCTGCTGCGGCGAACTGGGGATCTCCATCCGTGTCGAGGCTGGCCATGTTGCCATCGACGAGCCGGATTACAGCGACATGGAAGGAGGTGCCCTGTGACTGAAGACCTGTTTGAACTGGAGCCGCCCGTTGACGAGCTGGGCAACTGCGAAGCAGGCCCCGCACATCTGCAAGCCCCTGCCCAAGTAAGCCAGCTGACCAAGCACTGGGAGGTGGCACAGGAGGAGTTCAACGCCTCGGGCTGCGATGCCAAGCGCAATCGCAATGTCACCATGGAGCTGCTCGCACTAGGCGCCATCCGCGCAGTGTACTGGCTGGCGCTGGGTAGCAACGAAGTAGCTCTGGCCAAAGAGATTGCCGAGTGGTGGGCCGATTGCGAACCACTCCACGGACTGGGGGAGACCATCAAATGAGCCATCAACAGCTGATCGACGTGTGGGTAAACAAAATGCTGAACGCCAGCAACGAGCTGCGCGACCTGCAGCGTGACCTGCTCGACCTGCGCCGCGACGGCCCGCACGGCCAGCGCACTCCGGCAAAAACCCATCTGACCCTGTGCCGTCTGGCCCGCCGTTCAGTTAAGGCGGCATCCAGCAAAGTACGCACTCTCCACACCGGAGGCGCCATCTAATGACTCGCCAATCAGCTTGCGGGCCAGCCCAGGCTTTGGGCGTCGTGCGCCCTGCATTCCTTCACATCAGCGATAGCAGAGCAAAAGTCGTAGAGGTAGAGAAGGCATACCGCGGTTACTGCGATGAGTTTGGTATTACTGACCATCAGGTCATCGTCAACAACAGCGGCGGTAAAGACTCAGGCGCAACCGAGCTGCTGGCAAGAGCAATTCTCGGCCACAACTATCGTTCTGTGGCGGCCGATACCGGCAACGAGCACCCGATAACCCTGGAGCACCTGCAAACCCTACACCTGCAACGGGGTGGGTCACCGGTTGAAATCGTCTCTGCCGAATACCCGCAAGAGATGTTCGACAAGCGCCGTGAGGCGATCACAAAGGCATGGCAGCGCAAACAGACTGTGATGGCTGGAGCCTATCGCGGCATCGTCATGCCATCGCTGGCCAGGGCTGATACGGCGTTTGCTGAGCTCTGGCGCAATCGCGCCAAGGCGCTGGGCTGGGGTGTGTTCGACACCCCGCTTGATGCGGCCTTATCTGCCCTGCAACGCTCAGGCAATCCATTTCTGGATATGGCGCTGATCCACGGCGGTTTCCCGCTGGGCCGTCAACGCTTCTGCACCGATGAGCTGAAAATCCAGGTGGTGTTTGACAAGGTGCTTTACCCCCTGCTTGACGCCGGGAAGGATGTTGTTCAGTGGTCTGGCGTTCGGGCGGATGAGTCGGAGAAGCGGGCAACCTACGACCGATTCTCTGAGGACAAGCGCGACAGCGGCGGCCACCTGTTTAACTTCCTGCCAATCCATCAGTGGACGGCTGCCGATGTGTTCGCCCTCTATCGATATTTTGGCGTTAAGCCAAACCCCCTCTATTCCCAGGGTATGGAGCGAGTTGGTTGCATGCCCTGCATTCTGGTGGCCAAGCCGGAGCTGGCAGAGATAGCCGCACGTTGGCCGGAAGAGATCGAGCGGGTGGCCAAGTGGGAGCGGCAGGTTGCGATGGTGTCGCGCTGGATCCACTGGATGATGGTTGGCCACATTGATCGCCGCCAGTTCAAGCCAATAACGACAGAGCTTTGCGTCTCGCCTTTTGACGTTAACAGCGCGATGGCGGTTCGCCGCAAGAAGGCTGGCCTTGCTTGGTCACACCAGGATGTTGTCAATGGTGTGGTCAGCAAGGTGACAAGAAAAACTCCGTTCAAGTTGGGGGTCAACGCCAGGCTCCTGCATCGCTCGTTCGTGGTGGATGTCGAGGCATACAGCGGCACCTGCATGCTCGGCCCGCGTGGCAATGTGATCGGCGGGTCAGTCCATGATGCCGTTGAATGGTCTCGCACCGGTCGTGGTGGCAAGACCTACGACCTGGTCACCAAGGCGATCGACGTCGAGGTGTGCAGCAGCAAATACGGGCTGTGTGGGTGATGAAAATGAGCCATGCAGCACAAACAAGCACAACCGGCCAAGTCACGCTTGAGCCATGCACCCATTGCGGCCAGATGGCCGTCTGCCAGCCGGTGATGGGTCGTCAGGGCATCCGCACCTATCCATATTGCGTAGAGAAATGCTGGCCTGCTGCCTTCAATGGCTCGCAGCAAACTACCAATAACCGCGCCGTGTGCGACTGCTGCGGGGAGTTCACCGTTGTTCGCCCTGTGCGGCTGGCAACCGGTCTGACAAAGCTCAACTATTGCGCCATGTGCCGTTCGCCTGCGCTGCGCACCATGCGCGACGTGCCGCACTGCATCTTCTGCAAAGACAGACTGCGCCCGCACCAATATGAGCGCGGTGTCTGCGGGGAGTGCTGGTAATGGCCGAGCCGATTATTCGTCACCTTGGCGGGGTCACACTGCCGCCAAATCTGCTGGCTGCCGAGCATCAGCAGCATATGGCCTGGGCAGATCACCGCCTGAGCCTGGTTGAGCAACACGTTGCCAAGCCGTTGGCAAAAACCTATCTGGCCCGCTATGCCACCAAGCCGCGCAGTGCTGCGATCTGGCTGCGCAATATGAGCGCGGCTTGCCAGCAGGCTGCCGAGCGCTTCCCTGTACCGCCGCATGAGCTGCGCAACGAGCTGCGCCGGGACATGATTGCCGCCGAGTGGGCGGGCCGCTGCCAGACCATACTGGCCGATATGACGGCAAACGGCGCAGTGCGCGCTGCCGAACTGCTGGAGGCGCTGGCAGGCCAAGCCAAGGCATGGCACTTCTGCCCGCCCCTGCCGACAGACCCGATCGCCAATCATGTGAAACTGCTGGGCCGCGAGCTGGCCGAGGGAGAGCGCGCAGCGCTGGCGCCCTTCGTGACCAAGTTTGAAGGCAATGCCGCCTCCATCATGATCCGTCTGCTGGATGAGCAGTGGTGGCGCCGCCGCATAACCAGGGCGTGGGATGTCTACTGCGAGCTGATCGCCATCTTCACCGGACAGGTACGCAAAGGGGTTAGCCCCTACGCAAGCCATCACGCCCGCCGTGAGCATCTGGCCCGCAAAACTGCCCAGTACCACTGGGCAGAGAGCCGCAAGGTGGTCAATGAGGCGCTGGGGCAGGAGTGCGATCTGCTCGAAGCGATGATGGCCTCGGTATCAAACCCGATGGTGCGCCGCTGCGAGCTGATGGTGCGCATGCGCGGCTTTGAGGAGTTGGCCAAGGAACAGGGGCACGTTGGCCTTTTTGTGACTCTGACAGCCCCGAGCCAATACCACGCATGGAAGCAGAACCAGAAGACCGGCAAGACCTTCCAGAACGACAAATACAACGGCAGCACCCCGACCCAGACCCAGAAAATGCTCTGCTCCCAGTGGGCACAGTTCCGCGCGGCGATTGCTCGCCGGGGCCTGCGCACTTACGGGTTCCGCATCGCCGAGCCGCACCACGACGCGACCCCGCACTGGCATGCGCTGTTTTTTGTTGAGCCAGAGCAACAGCAAGAATTTTTGACGCTGCTCACCTTCTACTTTACCCAGCGCGATCGCCATGAGCTGGGCATGCCGAATACTGAAACCCTCGACTATCTGAACCATAACCGCATCCGCAACAAGGCGGCCAAGGCGCTGGCGCTGATCAACATCAACGACAGAGCCACCATCAAGGCCATCAAGCCGCGGGTAGCGTGGGAGATCATCGACGAGAGCAAGGGCTCGGCCACCGGCTACATCGCCAAATATGTGGCCAAGAATATCGACGGCCACCGGGTCGGCTGGGACGAGGAAGCCGAGGAAGCCGTCGAAACCTCCACCACTGGCGTGGCCGCATGGGCCAGCCGTCACCGCATCCGCCAGTTCCAGCAAGTCGGAGGGCCATCAGTCACCGTCTGGCGCGAGCTGCGCCGCCTGCGCGATCAGGTGGTCGAGTGGGACGAGATTCTTGAAACAGCCAGGGCAGCCGTCAACGGTAGCCGCTGGGGCGACTTCATCAAGGCTATGGGCGGCATCATGCTGCCGCGCGCTGAACACCTGATCAAGCTATCAAAGCGACTGGAGAGTGAGGCCACCCGCTACGGGGAAGACCGCCTGCGCCTGATGGGGGTTATGTCGCAGCAACTCAACAAGCTGGCACAAACCCGCTTTGAGGGGTGGGAGATTGTGAAGAAGGGCACCAAGGCCAACCAGAGCAGCGGTGCAGGGGTTGTCTTTGGCGAGCGCAGCGAGTTGCAGTCAAGCGGCGGTAGCCGCGCCACTCGGAGTTCTGTCAATAACTGTACGGAAGGATCCAAAACAGGGGTTAAAGGATCCGCTCTGGCTAAGGAGCTGATTCGTATGGGTCTAGACGAGAGCAATGCCAGCCTGCTGCAGCACGGCTGCATCATCAACGCCGACGGCCAATATGTGCGACTGGTCGGCGATCGGCTGATTGTGACCCGCAACTGGCCAGGGGCAGGCGATGCGGTAGCCGACCAGCTGACCGCAGAAGTAGAGGCTGGGCTGCGGGCGGCGCACACGGAACGGGAAGAAATGCTGCGTCTACGAGTACGTGGGGCGGCGCTAGTTGGGGATGACCTGCAATTTATCAATGAGTTACCACTCGCAGATGCAGAAGTGGCATTGCATGAATTAAAAGAGACCGTGGATTGGATGGAGGATGCAATATGCTATCCACCTTCACCAAGCCAACTGGCCAAATTCTTGCCAAGTCAACAACCACTGATAAAGCACAAGAGAGCACGGTCAAATGACGAATAGCACAGCAACCAAAATTGACCAGGAAACCCTACGCCACAGATGCGATCTGATACTCGAACGAGGGTGGTCACCCCAAGAGATCCGCGATTGGGTAAACATCTTGCACCCTGATAATCGCCAAGATGCCAGCCGCTGGTTGGGACTTCATGCAGCAGAGGCAGTAAACCAGCCGGAACAAACACATTACCGGCCTTATCGCCACAATCCGCCGGGCGTCAATGCAATGAACCGCTGGAGCTATGAGGGATTAACTCCACGCCATCGGGCCAGTAGTGATGAGACCGATGCGGAACGCAAGCGAGCCATCTGGCAATGGATCGATGAAGGCGGTCAATAGCACGTGACTAGTTACACCTTGCGCCACGGCGCAGAGATTGCCAAGGTGCGGGTGCGCCTGGGCGTTGAGTAAGACAAAGGGTATGAAGTGAACTGTTGGCGCTGAAAGAGAATGCCACTCTGCGGCTAAAGCCATAGCATTGTGACCGGTCACAATGCAGGTTATCGGGAAGAGAGTGAGACAACTTGTCTTTACATGCAACATTTTGTTGCTTATAGTTGACCGTGAAGTCAAAGGGCTTCGAGCTATAGTCCAATAAAACATCTGAACCAATACTCATAAAACGACATCATACGACGCTAAAACGCTAAAACGCTAAAACGCTAAATCATTCAATCAGTTAGATGCAAATCTCTAGGATAAAAACATGGCTCAAACAGTACGCTTAGACGATGATTTCATCGCCGACGTGAAAATCCACGCGTCTGCTGCACATCGCTCTTTGCCGAAGCAGATTGAGTACTGGTCAAAGATCGGCCGCATGGTCGAGGACAACCCAGACCTGCCTTTTAGCTTCATCAAAGACGTGATGCTTGCTGCGGAGCAAGTCAAAGAAGGGCAAGTAACCCGCTATGTCAGAAGAACAAAACGAGATTGAGGTTTTTGAGTCTGGCCTGTTTAGCAAGCAGCTCAAAAAGCTCTCTGCAAATGACCTGAAAGTAGTGGAAGACGAGATCGACCGGGTCATCGATGACCCCGAGATTGGCGAACAGAAGAAGGGGGACTTGTCGTACCTGCGGGTGCACAAGTTCAAGCTCAAGGGGCAGTTGGTGCTACTGGGCTACTCCTGGAAAGACGCAGAGCTGCAGCTTTACCTGCTGAGCGTCGGCCCTCACGAGAACTTCTATGACGCACTGAAAGAACGTCGCAAGGCCGATTTGAAACTGATCGGTTGACTAAAATGGGCCCGCTCGGGCCCATTTTTCTATCTGAGCCCAGCAGTTCTAACTCCCGCTACCGCCAGTGTGCTGCGGATCAAATTGTGTGGGGAGCCAGGTGGACAACCTTGTCACTATCCCTGACCATCAATTTCCAGCCGATACGCCTAGGCGATAAGCCCTAGATGAAACACTGTCATACCCGCCACATGGAATGGACATATGAAATCTCAATACTACCCGCCAGTCTATCATGGAAAAAATTATCACTGCCCGCGATGTCAGGTTTATTCCTCTCAGAGTTGGACCACGTTAATGCTCGATTTAGGCAACTACTACCAACAATCCGAGTTTGAGGCATCAAGCTGTGCACATTGTGGATTGCAGTCATTTTGGTACCAAGAGCGTTTGATTGACCCGAATAGTAGCTTGGCTGAACCGATGCACCATGACTTGCCTGAGGATTGCCAAGCCGAGTATGAAGAAGCGAGGGATATCGTTGGCCGCTCACCTCGGGGGGCTGCTGCCCTGTTACGGTTGTGCCTTCAGAAGCTGATGGTCCATTTCGGGGCAGTAGGCAAGAATATCAATGACGATATCAAGTTCATCGTGGCCAAAGGAGTTTCTACCGAGGTCCAGAGGGCATTGGATATCTGTCGAGTAGCTGGCAATAACGCAGCCCACCCTGGGGAGTTAAACATAGAGGACACCCCAGAAATCGCACACATGATGTTCAAGATGATTAACTTCTTAGTTGCTGAACTCATAACAAGGCCAAATGAAATCAATGCCATGTTCGATCAGTTACCCCAAGGTGCGCGTGATGCTATTGAGAAGCGCGATGCAGCCAAGTAGCGAATGACCAAGGGCGCCTAAGGCGCCCTGTGTATGTTTCCTGCCGAAACTAACGTCCCCTTCCTTGTGTAGAACCGGTACCCTGCCGGCGGTGTTGTGCTGCTGGGCGGGGTGATTGTGGCTTATCCCGCCTTATTGGGGCTGATTGGGGGTTGATTGGTGTCGCGCTGTTGCGCGATACTGCGCGGGCAACGGCAAAATCCGTTGCCGGGATTTGCACCCCGCCAAACCCAAAGCGCACAACACGCGCCGGCGTGTTTTTTTGTGCGGCCCAGTTGTACCCGCGATTTCAGTTATGGCGGGCTGGGCAGGGCAGCCCTCGGGCTGGCCGGTCTCTTTGGGTCCCGGTAGTGCAAACCCTGTTCAGCTCGTCACCAGACCGAGATTTGCACCTCTTTTGGTGACGTTTACTTTGTTGACCCAAAGGAACGCATCATGAACAGCATCCGCTTCCATGACATCCAGTTCACCGTTATCCCCCATCACGGCCAACCCTGGCTGACCGCCGCCCAGATCGCCCAAGCCCTTGGCTATGCCAGAGAAGACGCCGTCAGTCGCATCTACACTCGCAATGCGGACGAATTTACCCCAGGTATGACCGGGACCGTCAATTTGACGGTCCCGGGAAATCCCATGCCGATCCCGGTTCGGATCTTCTCCCTGCGCGGCGCCCATCTGATCGCCATGTTCTCCCGCACCGCACTGGCCAAGGAGTTCCGCCGCTGGGTGCTCGATGTGCTGGACCGAGAGACCGCCGCCCAGCCGCAGCCCCTCACTGTTCTGACCGACGACGAGTTGCATTCGCTGGCGTGGCTCTGGCGCGCCGCCGATTACATGATGGGGGCTGCCCGCCGCATCTATCCCCTGCTCGAAGTGGCCGAACACCGCGAAGCCGGCACCTACTACTCCATCATTCACGAATACCCGATGACCCTGGCCGCCGCCCAGCGCATCCTGGCCGACAAGACCCGCCATGTGCAGCCCGCCACCCACGGCAACCGCGACTGGAACAGGCTGATCCCCCACCTGCACCGCCTGCCGACAACAATAAGTTGGTAATGTGACTGGTGAGGGACTGCTGGTATGAGTACCAGAAGGCCCCTCTCCTTTCCCTTATCTCTCTACGCTTCCCCACCCTATCTCTTGGCCATCAACACCATATGATAAATGTCGCCTCGATCACATTCCTGACTTGTTCTAAAGGATGAAGCTTGATGGATCTTTCGATTGCAGTTCCTTGGCTGTGTTTTTGCAACGTAGCAAAGGTAGCGCCAAAAGAGAGGGGCCAGAGAATACACCTAGACAGTGGGGATGTGAGGGTAATAACATGATTTAAAAGTGATTTTCCATGGTGGTTACATATTGTGGCGAAGTTATACGGAAAGCTCTATTTTCGGATTAATACCGCCATCCATCTAATCACTCTTAAGTTGCATAAGGAGATAGCAGTGTCCCTTAATCTAGTTAGTAATAATGAACATAATGGATTTATTCTTTCAGAACCCTTTGTTTTTCATAATAGCCTCGTCGTTCTAACAGGTAGGAATGGATGTGGTAAAACACGACTTTTGGAAAGCATTCAAAATAACATATCAATTGCAGAAATAAATGGGGAAAAACTATCACCTCAAGAAATAACATTAGTGGAGCAAGCAAAATTAACCCCAAGTTTTGGCGAAGAATATAATGATGCTCGATTCCAAACAAAAATAACGTCTACTCTCCAGATGTATGATCGAGTCAATAGTCAATTAGATATGCCTCTCTCTCTAGATACCTCTATGATGTATGACAGAGTAATGGAAAGTGGTATTCCCTACGCGCATCTTCATAAACTGTGCAATTCAATTTCTCGGCAGTTAGGTAAGAAAGCCAGTGAACTAACACATAATGAAATTAGAATATACTTTGAAGAGTTTTTTCATAGCGTACTTGGGTTTCAAAATCTATCTTTAATCTGCAATCAATATATACAGCGCAAACGTTTAAATAAATACCATCGTTATCTTGCGCAGCATGAACAAGAAGATGTTTCCTACTTAACGGATGAGCAGTTTGTTGAAACGTTTGGAAATAACCCTTGGGTTGTAATAAACGAAATAATTGCTTCAACATTTGACGGAAAATTTCATTTTTCTACACCAGATGAACAGTCTCTAAGTTATACTTACAACGCAACTCTAATTCAAAGAGATACAGGTAAACCGGTGACAATCAATGTCTTGTCATCAGGAGAAAAAACGCTCCTCTGGTTGGCGCTAACCCTATTTAACAGCCAATATTATAAGCCTTTTGCTATTACAGCTCCAAAATTATTATTATTAGATGAACCTGACGCATTTTTGCATCCTAAAATGGTTGTAAAAATGTACAAAGTACTAGAGGTATTCTCTGAACGTTTTTCTGTGAAAATAATAATTACCACTCACTCTCCAACGACAGTTGCACTTTCCCCTGAAAGTAGTACATTTATGCTGTGCAACAATAAAATCTTTTCTATTACAAAAGATGAAGGTATAGCCGAACTTCTTGATGGTATTACTCAAATCTCAATTAATCCAGAAAACCGCAGACAAGTGTTTGTGGAAAGCCAATACGATGCAGATGTATACCAAGCAATTTTTTCGAAACTTGTGCATAGTTCAGCATTAGTTGATTCAAAAATCTCTCTCAACTTTGTTAGTTCGGGCCCCAAAATGCCAGAACAGCAAATAATCGAGAAAACTAAAAAAATTCTTAATATAAATGATGATGCTATCCTGAAGGAATTTGTTGAGGCAGTAAATGGAGTTGGTAACTGTGTTCAGGTTATTGGACAGGTAGAGGCGTTGAAACAGAGTGATAATGAAACGGTTAGGGGTATAATCGACTGGGATTTGAAAAATCGTCCATTACATCATATCGCTGTATTAGCACCAGATTATGCGTACTCTATCGAGAATATAACTCTAGATCCTATATCTATAGTATTGCTATTGCATACTAGCAATCCTGATTTGTACAAAATGGTTGATTTATGTGGTCAAGATATTAATTGGCTAGAATGCCTAAATAACGACGATCACCTCCAAGAATTGGTTGACCGTTTTATCTATAAAATTCTAGGAAGAGAAAACAAAAAAGATGCCCAGCTATTATATGTATCAGGAAAAAAATTATTAACGGATCGCGAGTATTTGAGGATGAATGGCCACGATTTGGAGACTTTAATAAAGAATAAGTATCAAGGATTGATGGCGCATTGCAAAAAAGGAAAAGATGGCGAGTTGAAATATGCAGTTGTGAGCAAGATAATGCTTATGTTAACAGATGGCACTCTGATACCCAAAGCCTATGAACAAGTGCTTTCGGATGTTCAAAAGTAAAGCTTAACAATCCAAAGTACCCGACGAAATACAACGTCAGTAGAAAATCAATCAAGATCGTAACTGCGTTACCTGTCTCCTCAACCATCTGCCGCCCCTTGGCCAAGGCTAACTAGTTCACATTGGCCAAGGGGCTACAGGTGAGGGCAAACGACAAAGTAATCGCCAGGGTGTGGTCACACTATTTGTATTACACCCGCATTACAGCCCCCCTCTTTCCATAACCTTTCCAATTCTTGACTGACTTCTCCCCCTGAAAGCGTGAAAGGATCTGACGGAAAGTGAAAGATCGCAAAAAGGATCCGTTATCCCCCGCGCGGCCAGTGCTGGCGCGGGGAGCCGCTCCCCTCCCCCCGTCGTTCATCTGCATGGTTTTCCACACATAAAGCGGGCAGGCGGGGCGGGGTTCCGATTGCGCGCGCTGGGTGCTGGCAGGGGGCAGCAGGCTGTGCCAGCCGCTCAGGGTGCGCGTGACAGGATCCGCGAAGGTGAAGGGATGACCAGCGCCGCCGCCTCAACAGCGGGCCGCGCAATCGCTCTGGTGGCATGGTAGCCAGGCAAAAGAAAACCCCGCCATGTGGCGGGGTTGTTTGCTATGGGGCTGGGTCAGATCAGCCGGTCGCTATGGCTGGCCGTCTCACCGACCGCCAGCTTGTAGGGATTGAACCGGATCACCTCCTCCCCTGCCCAGTCGTTGATCTGCAGCAGGCTGGCCTTGAGGCTGTCCACCTCGTTCACATCGAACACCTGGGCGGCCTTTGTCACATCGCCGAACCCGCCGGTGTTGTTCGGCATCACCCCCATCAGCTGGGGCGGTACCCGATGGGTTGCCAGCTGGTCATCGCGGCTCACGTTCTTGATGGAAAGGAAATCATCCTTGGCCGCCACCTCGGCCACCGGGATCAGCTTCACCCCGTCTTTGCTGCCGTTCGGGGTGTAGAGCAACAGGTTGCGGAAGTTGCCGGGGCCCTTGCTCTGGCGCAGCGCCTCTTTCAATTTTTTGATGTCGTCCTCGTTCTGCACCGCGTCGGTGATGTGCATGATGAACCCGGCATGGCTGCCGTTCTCGTAATACTTGCGCCGGAACAGCGTGGCCGACTCATTCAGCAGCGTAGAATTCAGGCCGCCAACATAGTCGGGGATGCCATAAATCTCCTGATTGATGTCGCTCTCCATCACATGGCCCACCGAGCCGATCGGCATCTGCTGCTCCTTCCCGGGCTGCGCAATCCACCAATAGGCATCGAGATCCAGCCCGCGCCGCACATACTTGGCCCGCAGATGGTCATAGCGCAGCACCCCGCCCAGCCGGTTGAGCACCGCATGGGGGTAGCAATTGCCGAAGATCAGATAGTCATTCGCCAGACCGGTAAACGCCGTCAGGCTAAGTTTGGGATGGGGCACAAAGCAAGAGCGCAGGATATTGCGCTTCACCTGAATGGCCGAGGCATGATGCACCCCGGCACGATAAACCCGCGCCAGCCCCTGCAAACTCAGCGGCGGCTCATACCACCGCCCGTTGTGCATCGCCTCCAGGTAATCGAACACCTCCCGCTGACTCAGCACCGGCACCGGCTCGCCAAAGGAAAACGCCTCGATCGCATCAGCGGCGGGCGTTTGGGTCGCCGTCACAGGCGGGGTAGTGCGCTGATTGCGGCGCTTTTTCATGAAAAAATCTCCATCATGCTGGTATTGGTACCGTTGGCGCCTGCCAGCGGCTCATGTAGAAGGGCCTGCATGGTTGCCCATGCGATGTCGGCGTGGCTGACCTCTTCGGAGCGGCTCGCCTCAAAGGTCGGCAGCTTGCCGCCAGCGGTCACAGCCCGGCGAATACTCATAAACGCCTGCGCCAGGTCAGTCATACTGCTGTCAAACTCCAGCCGCCCCTTGTTCATCACATCCTGCGCCTTCATCACCATCTGGATTTTCACGCTCGGGTTGTACTGGATAGAGTGAGCCGCCGGATAAAACTGCTTCACCAGCTGATAAACCCCCTCCCCGATCCCGGTCGTATCGATGCCGATATAGGTCACGTTGTAGCAATCGCACATGGCGCGAATGGCACGCGCCTGCGCATCAAAGTCCATCCCCTGCCAGCGGTGGCGCTCCAGCACCCTGAACTTGCCGCCAGGCACCGAGGGCGGCGCCAGCACGGCACAGCCTGCGCTATCCCCCTGCCCACCCTTCGCCGGGTCATAACCGATCCACACCGCACGATTGCCGAGCGGCCGCAGAGCGTGGGGCTTGTAGTCATCCCACACCTCCCAACTGTCAACCATGCACCGTTGCAGCGTGGCGAGCGGGAACACGCTGGCCGTGTCATCCATAAACTCGCACATCAGCAGATTGCGGTACTCCTCCTCGGAATACTCGCCGCGCAGCTGCTCAAGGTCGAACAGGTCACAACCACCGCGCACCGCATCCTCAACTGTGACGATCTGCCGCCACTGGCCATCGGCGCACAGCTTGCCGCTGGCAAGATTGGTATGGCTCAGGTCAATCTCGACCCGGTCAGCCTTCGCCTTGCCTCGGTTGAAGTTGGCACCAGACCAGAACGAATAAGCGGGGTGTGACAGGCTGGAAGGGGTGGAAATGTAGGTCTGGCGCCACTTCTTGTGCATCGCCATACCAGACGCCACCTTGCGGAACTCAAGAAAGCCATGGATCCAAAAATACTCATCCATGTAGATGTTGCCGTGGTAACTCTGGGCCGTGCGGGCATTGGTGCCGAGAAAGTAAAGGTGCGCACCGTTCGGCAACACCATCGGGTCACCTTTCAGCTCGACCCCCTCCTCCTTGGCAAACTGGATGATGTACTGCTTGAACACATGGGCCTGCGCCTTGCTGGCAGACAAGAAAATCTGATTGCGGCCAGTCACCAGCGCATCGATAAACGCCTCGAACGCAAAGAAGTAAGTCGCCCCGATCTGGCGCGACTTGAGCAGATCTCGGATCCGGTACTCAAGGCCAGCCTGATACCAGACCCGCTGATAACCAAACATCGTCGACTCAAACCGCTCGATGAGCCGCTCCTGCTGCTCGGGCTCCACCACATTGCGCTCGGGCGCCTTCTTCGGCCCCTTGTTGCGGTTCGCCACCTTCGGGTTGAGATCGGCCTCATTGCCGCCGTTGCTGTACTTGTTGACCCGGGCGACCCGCTCAAGCTGGCGCCCCAGCAAGTCAATCTCCTTGAAATCGCCGCCGGTCTTCATCTCCTTGGCGATCAGCTGGCACAACCGCGCCTCCAGCGCGAAATCGACCCGGTCAATCGGTTTGATGTCATCCCAGCCGTCGCGCTTCTTCCAGGTCGAGACTGTCCCCTCCGGAGTCTGCAGCAATTCAGCAATGGCGCGGAGCGGATAGCCCTGAAAGAACAGGTGCATGGCCTGCCGTCTGGGCTCGATATGGGGGAAAAGTAAGGGTGCTGTAGTCATGGCGACAGCCTACCGCCCGTCAATGCCGAACGGATGGCCCTGCGGGTGTGTGGGGCCGCCACACACCCGCAACAGATTGAAGGATCTAGCGCACAAGCCAGACCATGAGCCCGACCAGAAACCCAATTACCAAAGGGATCCCAGCTCATGCCTAAGTCCAAATTTTTCCGCGTCGCCGTCGAAGGGGGCACGACCGACGGGCGCACCATCACCCGTGAATGGATTGAACAGATGGCCAAGCGCTACAACCAGTCCACCTATGGCGCGCGGGTCAATATGGAGCACATCCGGGGCTATGACCCGAGCGGTCAGTTCAAGATGTACGGCGACATCACCGCCGCCAAGACCGAAGAAGTCGATATGGAAGGTGAAAAGCGTCTGGCCCTGCTTGTGCAAATTGACCCGACCCCCGAGCTGGTCGAGCTGAACAAGAATCGCCAGAAGGTTTACACCTCCGTCGAAATCCACCCGAACCTGAACGAAAAAGGCGCCTACCTCATGGGTCTGGCCGTCACCGACAGTCCGGCAAGCCTCGGCACCGAAATGCTCCAGTTCTGCAGCAAAGCGAAGGTAAACCCGCTTGGCGATCGCAAGCAGCACAAGGAATGCCTGTTCACCGAAGCGCTGGAAACCGTCATCGAATTTGAAGACGACAGCGACAAGGGCGACAAAGGCCCCAGCCTGTTCAGCCGCATCAAAGAGCTGCTGGCCCCGGGCGAAAAGGCCACCGCCGAGCAGTTCAGCGACGTCCATCAGGCCGTCGAAGCCGTGGCCAAAGAAGTCACCACCATCAGCGCCGACCTGCAAAAGCAGTTCAAAGAGCAGGCCACCACCATCACCGAACTGACCAGCAAGCTGGAAGGCACAGAGAAAGAGCTGGCCGACCTGAAAACCTCGCTGGAACGCCAGGAAGATTTCAGCCACAAGCGCGATCCCGCCACCGGTGGCGATGGCACCACCACCGTATCCACCGATTGCTAAGGAGCATCATCAATGCGTAACGAAACCCGCGTGAAGTTCAAACAGTTCACCCAGAAAATCTGTGAGCTGAACAACGTTGAAAACGCCGGTGAGAAATTCACCGTCGCCCCGTCTGTCGAGCAGACACTGGAAACCCGCATCCAGGAATCCAGCGCATTCCTGACCATGATCAACGTGGTCGGCGTGCCGGAGCAGGAAGGCGAGAAACTGGGCCTTGGCATCAACACCACCATCGCCGGTACCACCGACACCACCAAGGAA
>NZ_CAWNWX010000037.1:14823-47164 GCF_963878195.1 Aeromonas sp. HMWF016 | reverse complement strand
CGGTAGACCCGTCTGACCTGACCGGCAACCGCTACCGCTGCGAACAGACCAACTTCGATACCGCTCTGCGTTACACCAAGATCGATGCATGGGCAAAGTTCAAAGACTTCCAGACCCGCCTGCGCGACGCAATCCTGCAACGTCAGGCCCTCGACCGCATCATGATCGGTTTTAACGGCATCCAGCGCGCTGCCAAATCCAACCGGGTCACCAATCCGCTGTTGCAAGACGTCAACAAGGGCTGGCTGCAAAAAATCCGTGAAGACAAGCCGGAGAACGTGCTGGACGAAGTCAAAGATGGCTCCAATGTCATCAAGGTCGGTGCTGGTGTAACGCTGGCTGACGGTTATAACAACCTCGATGCGCTGGTGATGGACTTGACCGAGCTGCTGGGACCGACCTACCGCGACGACACCGAACTGGTGGCCATCGTCGGCCGCAAACTGCTGCACGACAAATACTTCCCCATGGTCAACAAAGACCAGGTGCCGAGCGAGAAGATGGCCGCCGATGTCATCATCAGCCAGAAACGCATGGGCGGATTGCCTGCCGTGCGCGTGCCGAGCTTCCCGGACAACGCCATTCTGGTCACCCGTCTGGATAACCTGTCCATCTACTGGCAGGAAGGCTCCCGCCGCCGCACCATTCTCGACAACGCCAAGCGCGACCAGATCGAGAACTACGAGTCAGTGAACGAGGCTTACGTGGTCGAAGACTACGAAGGCGCCGCACTGGCCGAACACATCCAGCTGGTTGAACCGGCTCCGGTCGCATAAGGGGGAGACATGACAAGCCCCGCCCTGCGCAACCGCGCTCGCAAACTGGCCGCCCTGCAAGGGGCGGCCAATCCTCAGTTCGATCAGGTCACCGCCAACGCCTACGAACTCCAGCTGATGCAACTGCGCCAGCACCAGCAGACCCTCAAGGGTATCCAGAGCATCGAGCGCAAGATCGACGCCAAGCGCACCATGCTGGCCACCTACAAACCGTGGATTGACGGCCTGCTGGCTGCCGATCGCGGCGGTCAGGATGACGTACTGGTAACCGTCACCCTATGGCACCTCGACACCGGCGATCTGGCTGGCGCCATGCCGATGGCTGACTACGTGATCCGCCACAAACTGAACACCCCGGATCAGTACGAACGCACCGCCCCCACCCTCATTGCCGAAGAGGTGGCCGACACCGCCATCAAACTGCAAGAGGCGGGCACTGGCCCCGATCTCTTCCTGCTCATCAGCTATCTGAAGCTGCTCCACGACTGCGACATCTTCGATCAGGTGCGCGCCAAGCTGCACAAGGCAGTCGGTCGCGCCTATCTGGCCGAAGGGTCCAAAGAACCGGCAGCCGAGCACTACCGCCGCGCCCTCGAACTGCACGACAAAGTGGGCATCAAGAAAGAGCTGGAAGTGCTGGAGCGCGAAATCAAGAAGGAAAAAGAAGCCGAACAGGCAGCCAAAGCAGAGGAAGAACGGGCAGCAGAACAAGCCGCCAAAGACGCCGAGCAGAAGGCCGCCAACAACGGCAACACCGAACAGCAAGGCCATGCCGACGGCGAGGCCAGCTAACCGAGCGTACCCCGCACCCTGGGCGGCTCGGGCCTGACGAATGCCAGCGGCATACCAGACGGCCCGACCACCGCCCAACAAACGGGGGAAGGAGCATCCATGACATCAGGATTCATCCCCACCAATCCGGCCAACAAAGACGAAGGCGAAATCGCCAGCGCCCCGTTCTGGCCGGTCATCAAACTGGCCGACGTGCGCGCCATCATGCGCACCGATGGCACCGTCACCACCGAACGGCTGCGTCATGCCGTGATCGATGCCGTCGCCGCCGTCAACAGCGATCTGAGCGGCTGGGCCATCAACCGCCAGGGAGAAGATTACGAGCATCTGGACGACGTGCCATCCCAGACCATCGCCGGTGAATCCGTGCTGGTTCACTGGTATCGCCGCGCCGTCTACAGCATGGCCCGCGCCAACCTCTACGAGCGCTATCTCGACAGCTCGGCCACTGCCGACGCCGTCAAAGATGCCGAACCGCGCAACCTCACCGCCGACGACCTCTACCGCGATGCCCGCTTTGCCATCCGCGACATCCTCGGCGAAACCCACACCACGGTCGAACTCATCTGATGCAGCTGCGCGCCCAACAGGGGGAAACCCTCGACCTCATCATCAACCGGCACTACGGCTACACAGCGGGCATCACCGAACAGGTGCTGAACCTCAATCCGGGGCTGGCAGAACTGGGGCCCATCCTGCCGATGGGCACCCTTATCACCCTGCCTGATACCCCGACCCAAGCCGCCGCGCCCCTGATCCAGCTATGGGACTGACCATGAGCCGCCTCGACGACGAACTTGAACGACTGGCAGACATCAGCGAGCAGCAGCTCGCGGCCCGCATCCACGCCGCCCGCATCAGCGGCACCGGCCCCCACTACTGCATCGACTGCGACGACCCGATCCCGCAGGAACGCAGAGAAGCGATCCGGGGCTGCGAACGCTGCGCCGACTGCCAGACCATCCACGAATTCCAAACCGCCCGCCAATTCGGCGGCAAACGATAACAACAGCACCAGGAGAGCACGATGCCCGAACCCATCTCATCCAGTGCAGCAACCAGCGCCCTCACCGGGCTGGCCCTGCTGTTCACCTTGCCGGGAGTTGACCCATCCATGGTGCTAGGCGCACTGACTGGGGCAGTCCTGTTTGTATCTGCCACAGAAGAACACAGCAGATGGCGAAAAATCGCCCTGTTCGTGGCGTCTTTTATCGGTGGCCTGCTACTGGCTGACCTCGTTTGTCAGCTATTGGTTATGGCCCTGCCAATGGGGGTGCCAGTCAGCAAAGCCGTGGGGTCATTGCTTTCGTCCGCGCTGATGGTCCGCATGCTGCAAATCATCATGCGCACAGAGTTCGGCACGCTCTTGAACATCTTGCTCAACAGGAGGGGGTAACCATGATCCCGACCAGTCCAACCGGCGTGTTTATCTACACCGCCCTGTACGCTCTGATCTGCGCCGCAATCTTCCTGCGAGTCATGCTGTTTGACCGCAAAGGGGGTGAGTATCGCGCCCTGCCTGCTTGGCTGGCTTGGGGCCTATGCGTGTTATCAGGCTCCATTCCGCTGCGGTTTTTATTCGGCAGCATCCCTGCGCCGGATCCGGCCTCTTTCGGGCTTGCCCTCTTTCTGCTGTGCGCCGTGCTCAAAACCCGTGGCTCTGTCTATCACCTGCTGCCGCGCCGCCACCCGCGCGCCAGCCATGCCACTGACATCTACCGGAGGTTTCAACCATGACACTCAAAAAAGGCGCCATCGGCGCACCGGTGGCCGAACTGCAACAACTGCTCACCCGGGCAGGCTACCAGGTGGCCGCCGATGGCTGGTTTGGTGACGCCACCGAGCAAGCCGTGCTCGCCTTTCAGCGTGATCACCTCATCGTCGCCATCGGTCAGGCAGGGCCGCGCACCATGGCCGCCCTGCGCGGGGTAGCCATCGGCAACCAGCTCACCATCACCGATCTGCAGCAAGCCGCTGATCGCCTCGGTGTCGAACTGGCCAAGCTCGCAGCCTTCGCCCAGGTCGAAGCCGCTGGCGAAGGGTTCGACGACTGCCAGCGCCCGCGCCTGCTGTTCGAGCGCCATGTTTTCTTCAAGCAGCTAACCAAGCAGCAAGGCGAAAGCGAGGCCAACCGCATCGCGGGCCTCTATCCGGCACTCTGCAACCCCAAGCGCGGCGGCTATCAGGGCGGCCCTGCCGAATGGGCCCGCCTGCAAACCGCCATGACCCTGCACCGTGCCGCCGCCATCGAATCGGCCAGCTGGGGCATGTTCCAGGTGATGGGCTACCACTGGCAGGCGCAGGGCTACGCCTCGGCAGATGACTGGATGACCGCCATGCAGCAAAGCGAGCGCGAGCACCTGCGCGCCGTGGTCGGCTTTATCGAGCAGGATACGCAGCTGCACAAGGCACTCAAGGCGGGCAAGTGGGCCGACGTGGCCCGCCGCTACAACGGCCCTGCCTACAAAGACAACCGCTACGACACCAAACTGGCCGAGGCTTACGACCACTTTGCCAAGGTCTATCCGGTGCAGGAGGTGGAGCATGTGGCGTAACCTCCTGCGATCCCCCCTCACCTGGCTGCTGCTGGCCTTGGTTGTCACCCTGGGCGGCTGGGGCTGGTCGGCCCGCTCTGCCGCCAAGGCAGAGGGGCAGGTCTCCACCCTGCAAAGCGACCTCAAGGCCGCCGACGACAAGGCCAAAGAGGCCGCGCTGCGGGAGCGAGCCAAAGACAGCACCATCGACACCCTAACAGAACAACTGACGGTGCAGGCCACTGCCGCCCAACAGTTACAGGGCCAGCTCGACCAGCTGGCCATGACAGCCGCCACCCGTGAACAAACCATCGCGAGGCTCAAACGTGAAAATGCTGAACTTAAGTCTTGGGCTGATAGCCATCTGCCTGCTGCTGTTGTCGGCCTGCTCCAGCGCCCCGCCATCACCGGCGCCGCAGATTATCAGGCTCACCTGTCCAGCTCCGGCCCCATGCCAGCTGCCGCCAGCGGATCCGCTCAATAATGGCGATCTGCTCGACATGCTGACCGCTACCGAGGCCGCATGGGCAACCTGTGCCGCCCGGGTCGATGCCGTAATCCAGTGCAACCGGAGGAACCATGCTCAAACCGGCAGCCATCCGTGACGTGATCGCCAGCTGTGTGCCGCAACTGGCGCAAAATCCAGAAAGCCTAATCCTCACCGTGGGCGATGGCCGCATCGTCGCCACTGGCGCGCACTCCCTCTCGTTCGAGTGGCAATACCCGCTATCAATCGGCGTCATCGACTTTGCAGGCCACCCGGATCAACTGGTCGTGCCGCTGCTGGCATGGCTGCGCCAAAACCAGCCGGAGCTGTTCACCAACCCCGACAAGCGGGAGAACGCCATCAAGGTCGAGTCTGAACTGCTGGCCGGTGACCTCTACGACTTGCTGATCACCATCCCGCTCACCGAACGGGTCATCGTCACCAAAACCGAAGAGGGGATCGGCTGGCAGCACGTACCGGAACCACCGGAAGACCCCTACGACGGCATCACATGGGAAAGCTTCACCAAAGAGGGGCAATAGCCATGGCCGACGCGCTCCAGCAGCTCGGTGACCAAGCAGCCGCCCTGCTCAACCAACTCAGCGCCACAGAGCGCCGCAAGCTGGCCGCAGAACTGGCCCGCACCATGCGGGCCACTCAGGCTGAACGCATCCGCGCCAACAAACAGCCGGATGGCACACCAATGACGCCGCGCAAGCCACGCGCCAAGCGTGGCGCCATTCGCCGCAAGATGTTCGCCAAGCTGGTCAAACCGGCATGGTTCAAGGCCACCGCCACCGCCAACGAGGCCGCTGTTGAGTTCACCGGCAGCGCAAACAGGCTCGCCACCGTCCATCACTTCGGCCTGCGCGACAAAATCAACGGCAAAGAGGTGCAATACCCGGAGCGCCAACTGATCGGCATCACCGACGCCGACATCGACAGGATTGAAGACCGCCTGCTGCAACACCTCACCAAATAGCGCGGGTGTGTAGCGCCGCCACACACCCGCCGCCGCTGGTCAGCGCAAACGGCGCCGCTACACACTCCCCCACATGAGCGCACACCTGATCGAACTAACCCGCAAAATCGACGACCTGATCCGCATCGGCACCGTGACCGAAGTGCGATCCGGTGAATGCCGCGTCGAAACCAAGGGCAACCACACCAACTGGCGGCCCTATCTTGTGCTGCGCGCCGGTCGCACCCGCCGCCGCATGCGCCCGAGCGTCGGCGAGCAGGTGATCCTGTTCAGTCTTGGCGGTGACCTGCGCAACGCCTTCGTCTTGGCGGGTATCTACCAGGACAAACACCCAGAGCCGCTGGCCGAAGATGACAACGGCGATCTCGACCGCATCGAATACCCGGATGGCGCGGTCATCGAATACAACCCGGACACAGGTGAACTCACCGCATCAGGCATCAAAACAGCCAGCATCAGCGCCGCCGTAGCCATCAAGCTGTTCGCCCCGTTGGTCGAGTGCTCAGACCTGTTCAAGGCCAAGCGCATCGAAAGCGAGACCGCCAAGGCTGGAAACGTTGAAGTAACTGACCACGGCCACAAGGACGTGCAGCGCGGCAGCGATACATCAGGGGGCCCGGTATGAACTGGCTGGGCATGAATGCCGAAAGCGGCCGCACCATCAGCGAAACCGCCCACATCTTGCAATCGGTGCGCGACATCCTCACCACCCCCATCGGTGCCCGCGTCATGCGCCGCGACTATGGCAGCGAGATATTCAGCCTCATCGACCAGCCACAGCACGGAGCTACCCGCCTGCGCCTGATGGCTGCCACCGTTCACGCGCTCACCCTCTGGGAGCCGCGCATCCGCATCACCAAAGTCGAGATCGGCGCACCTGAACTGGGCGGCGGCTGTGCCGTCACCATCACATGGCGCCGAGCCGACAACGGCCTGCTCGAATCCGGCACCGTCCAGCTACCGACCGGAGCAACCTCATGAACATCATCGACCTCTCCAAACTGCCGGCACCGGATGCCCTTGAACTGCTCGACTACGAAGCCATCCTTGCCGAGCGTAAAGCGGCCCTGATCGCCCTCTACCCGCCAGAGCAGCAGGCCGCCGTTGCCGCCACGCTGGAGCTCGAATCGGAGCCGATGAACAAACACCTGCAAGAGAACGCCTACCGCGAGCTGACCCTGCGTGCCCGCATCAATAACGCCGCCGTGGCCAACATGGTTGCATGGTCAGAGAAAGGTGATCTCGACGGACTGGTAGCAAACTGGGATGTCAAACGGCTGGTCGTGCAGCAGGGTGACGACACCGCCACCCCGCCGATCCCCACCATCATGGAAAGCGACGAAGCACTACGCGAACGCTCCCTGATGGCGTGGGATGCCATGAGCACAGCAGGCCCGCGCGGAGCCTACGAATTTTGGGCCCGCTCGGCAGATGGCCGCATCATCGACGCCAAAGCCATCAGCCCCAGCCCTGCCGTCGCCGTGGTCACCATTATCAGCAGCGAGGGAGACGGCACCGCCAGCGATGAACTGATCGCCAAAGCCGACGCGGAATGCCGAGACGAAGACCGCATCCCGGTTGCCGACCGCCTCACCACACAGAGCGCAGGGATCCTGCACTACACCATCACCGCCAAACTGCACATGGAACTCACCGGCGCAGAAAAAGAGATGGCATTGAAAGCAGCGCTCGACGCCTTGGCCGCATGGGTAAACCCGCGCAAGCGCATTGGTGTGCGCATCGCAGACTCTGCCATCAAGGCCGTGCTGCATGTGCCGGGCGTAACCCGTGTCGAGCTGGTCGGCTGGGCAGACATCATCCCGACCGATACCCAGGCAGCCTACTGCACCAAGTACACCGTCGAGGCCGCAACATGACCGATCAACAGCATCGCGATCTGCTGCCACCAAATGCCACACCAACCGAGCGCAGGCTGGCCACCGTCAACGCCAAAGCCTGCGACCTGCCGGTTGATGTGCTGCGCACCCTCTGGAACCCGCACACCTGCCCGGTATGGCGCCTGCCAAGTCTGGCCGCTGAGCGGTCAGTCGATCGCTGGGATGAAAACTGGCCGGAAGCAACCAAGCGCAAAGTCATCGCCAACGCGCCTTTCGTTCACCGCCACAAGGGCACAGTCGGCGCCATCCGCCGCGCCGTCGAACCGCTCGGCTACCTGATCAGGGTGCTGCACTGGTATCAGCAAACCCCTAACGCAGAGCCGGGCACCTTCAAGCTCGATGTCGGCGTACTTGACACCGGCATCACTGCAGAGATGTACACAGAGCTGGAACGGCTCATTGACGACGCCAAACCGCTGACCCGCCACCTGACGGGGCTCGCCATCAGTCTGGAAACCAGAGGCAAAGCCTATCTGGGCGCCGCCTGCTATCTGGGGGAGGAGCTGACCGTTTACCCATACCAGCCGGGGCCTATCGTGGTCTCTGGTCATAGCTGGCACGGCGGTATCACTCACACCATCGACACCATCACCATCAACCCACTTACCAACAACACGAGGACAGCATGAGCAACTTTGGAGCCATCCTGACCAATGCCGGAGCGGCCAAACTCGCCAACGCCATCGCGCTGGGGGTACCGCTCAAGCTCACCCAGATGGCGGTGGGCGATGGCAACGGCCAGCCGGTCGCACCCGATCCGGCAATGACAGCCATCCCGGGCGAAAAACGCCGCGCCGCCATCAACACCCTGTTCGCCGACCCGCTCGCCGCATCCCAACTGGTTGCAGAGCAGATCATCCCGGAAGACGTGGGCGGATGGTGGATCCGCTGCGTCGGCCTGTACGATGACAGCAACACCCTGATCGCCATCGCCAATGTGCCGGATACCTACAAACCGCTGCTAACCAGTGGTGCGGGCCGCACCCAAATCATCCGCATGGTGCTGATCGTCAGCGACACCAGCGCAGTAGAGCTCAAGATTGACCCGTCAGTAGTGCTGGCCACCCGCAAATATGTTGATGACGTGATGAAGGCCCATAAGGAGAGCCGAGACCACCCTGACGCCAGCGAAACAGACAAGGGTTTTTCCCGTTTAGCCACCCAGGTTGAAGTGAATGAGACCACTGCAGCGAACCGAGTTGATGCGGTGGTGACAGTAAAAACCTTGTGGGGGTGGGTAAAGCAGGCCAGCGAAACTGTGCAGGGTATGATGAAGGTTGCTAGTCAGGCGCAAACAGATGCAGGAACTGACGATGCGACTGCCATCACCCCCAAGAAGTTAAAAGCCTGGGTAAAACAGGCCAGTGAGAGCGTATTGGGGCTGATTAAGGTGGCAAGCCAGCAGCAGACAGATGCAGGAGCCGCAGACGATGTTGCGGTAACACCTAAAAAACTGAAGGCAGGATTTTCAATTTCTCTCACCAGCCAGCCGTATGTCTGTTTTCCGTCATGGATGGGGGGATGGATTATCCAGATGGGGGACTCTGCACCAAGTCAATCGAGGACTACTTGGCCGATCGCATTCCCGACACGATGTATCACCGCAGCGGCTCTGTCAAAAAGCAGCGCGACAACGATTACATATGACGAGCTGCAAACAACTGGCACAACATTTTCCTTCCAGTCGTCAACGACTGGGGCGAATCAACCGTCTGCATCATGTAAATACATTGCAATAGGGAATTAATATGGCTGGAAAATTCTTCTCGAAGAGGACTGGTGGTTTCTATACCAAATCGATCCACGGAGCAGATATTCCTGATGACGCAAAGGCGATCGACCAAGCCAGGTATGACGAACTCATGGCAGGTGCCAGTGATGGAAAGATCATTTCATCGGATGACGATGGTTATCCAATCCTGCTATCGCCGCCAGAACAACCGGCCGCCGAAAAAGCGCTGGCAGATCTTGAGACCAGAGTAAGCATTGCCAACCAGCAAATCGCCATCCTCAAACCTGCTGTCGATGGCGGCTACGCCAAGCCGGAGCATACTCAGCTGCTGTCCGACTGGCAGCGCTGCCGCTACGAGCTGACGCTGGTGCCAGAACAACCTGGCTGGCCAGAAGAGCCGCAATGGCCCACCGAACCGGACAAGGTAATCTGACCAAACCACCACCCCGCCCTGTGCGGGGTGTTTTCTTTATGCCCGCCACCGTCTGCGGGTGTGTAGCAGCCCCACACACCCGCGCCAGCTCGCCCGCCGTGCGCCGCCCCTGCATCCTGACCGTGCTCACATTGATCACCTCCGTCCGGACACAGGAGAACCGCCACCATGGCACTCGACAGTTACCACCACGGCGTGCGCGTCGTCGAAGTCAACGAAGGCACCCGCACCATCCGCACCATTGCCACCGCCGTGATCGGCCTGCTGGGCCATGCGGAAGATGCCGACGCCACCGTATTCCCGCTCAACAAGCCGGTCATCATTACCGACGTGCAAAAGGCCGTTGGCAAAGCGGGCACCCAGGGCACCCTGGCCAAAGCACTGCAAGCGATCGCCGACACCGTCAACACCATCACCATCGTCGTACGCGTTGCCAAAGGCGCCACCGACGAAGAGACCTCCTCCAACGTCATCGGCAAGGCGCTGCCGGATGGCAGCTTCACCGGACTCAAGGCACTACAACGGGCCAGCTCTGCCGTCGGCATCACCCCGCGCATCATTGGCGCGCCGGGGCTCGACACCCTGCCGGTAGCCACCGAACAGGCCGCCGTGGCGGTCAAGCTGCGCGCCTTCACCTACGTTGCCGCCCACGGCTGCAACACCCCGACCGAGGTGCTGGCATACCGCCAGAACTTCGGCCAGCGCGAACTCATGCTGATCCACGGCGACTTCACCAAATGGGACACCACCGCCAACGCCGAGGCCACCATCTGGGCCACAGCCAAAGCAATGGCAGAACGCTCCAAAATCGACAAAGAAATTGGCTGGCACAAAACCCTATCTAACATCGCCGTCACTGGCGTGCAGGGGCTGACCAAGCAAGTGTTCTGGAGCCTGCAAGACCCCGACACCGACGCGGGCCTGCTCAATGCCAACGATGTCACCTGCCTGATCCAGTCAGAAGGGTTCCGCTTCTGGGGCTCCCGCACCTGCTCGGATGATCCCCTGTTCCAGTTCGAGAACTACACCCGCACCGCCCAGATCCTCGCCGACACAATCGCCGAGGCCATGATGTGGGCGGTAGACAAGCCGATGACCCCCACCCTGGTCAAAGACATCATCGACTCGGTCAAGGCCAAGGGCCGCGAGCTGGTCACCCTCGGTTATCTCATCGGTTTCGACTGCTGGTACAACGAGGAGGTCAACGACAAAGACACCCTCAAGGCGGGAAAGCTCTACATCGACTACGACTACACCCCCGTGCCGCCGCTTGAAAACCTCATGTTCCAGCAGCGCATCACCGACCGCTATCTGGTCGACTTCGCAGCCCGCGTGGCCGCAGCATAAGGAGCATCAACAATGGCACTGCCAAGAAAGGTCAAACAGCTCAACATCTTCATCGACGGCACCAACTGGATTGGTGAAGCGGAAGATTTCACCTTTGCCAAACTGTCGCGCAAGTTCGAGTCCTATCGCGGCGGCGGCATGCCGGGCGCCGTCAATATCGACATGGGGCTCGACGACAGCGCACTCGACACCGAGTTCACCATGGGCGGCTACAACGCCGAGATCATCGGCAAGATGGGCAGCAGCAAAATCGACGGCGTCATGCTCCGCTTTGCGGGCTCCATCCAGCGTGACGACATTGCCGAAGTGCAGCCGGTCGAAATCGTCACCCGTGGCCGCATGAAAGAGATCGACTGGGGCACCGCCAAAGTCGGCGACAACAGCCAGGCCAAGGTCAGCATGGTCAACACCTACTACAAGCTGACCATCAACGGCCAAGTCATCCACGAAATCGATCTGGTCAACATGATCGAAATCGGCCCCGATGGCGTCGACCGCCAGGCAGAACACCGCAAGGCCATCGGCCTCTAATCAACCCAACCACATCCGGGCGGCATGGCCGCCCGTTACTACATAGCGAACAGGAAAAACACCATGGAACAGAAAGAAATCACTCTCGAAACCCCCATCCAGCGCGGCGAAACCACCCTCAACAGCCTGATCATCCGCAGCCCCAAAAAGGCTGGCCACCTGCGCGGGCTCAACACCATGGACATCGTCCAGATGAACGTCGATACCCTCATCAAACTGCTGCCCCGCATCACCGACCTGACCGAAAAAGAAGTGAACGACATGGACCCGGCTGATCTGCTCAAAGCCGGGGTAGTGGTGGTCGGTTTTTTGATGGGCTCGCAGCAGGAGGCCTACCTCACTGCATAGACGACATGATGGCCGACTTGGCCATCATCGCCCACTGGCCGCCGTCTGAAATGGCGGCCATGGAGCTCGACGAGCTGATGGGCTGGCACCAACGCCTTGTTGAGCGATACAACCACATCAACGGGGCAGACGAATCATGAGCACCCTCAAGTTACAAATCCTGCTCGGGGCGGTGGACAAACTCACCGCCCCCCTCAAGGCCGTCACCGGCCAAAGCCGCATTACCGCCAAAGACCTCGCCGACACCAAAGCCAAAGTCCGCGATCTGGAAAAGCAGAGCGCCAAGATTGATGGCTTCAAGCAACTGGGCGCCCAGCTGGGCGTCACCAATGCCAACCTGCAAACAGCAAAAGACCGATTCGAGCAGGTAAAGCAGACCATCGCAGCCACCGCCAATCCGACCAGAATGATGGTCAATGAGTACAACAAGGCAGAGAAAGCGGTGAGGGAACTAACAGCCAAGCAGGCTGAAATGAACTCCAAATATGAGGGAATGAAACTCTCGCTCCAGACGGCAACCATGGGGACAAAAGACCTCGCCAAGACACAGGAGCGCCTGAAAAACGCAACCGCCGCCGCCAATGAGAAACTGAAACAGCAACGAGCTGATCTTGATCGCATGGCGGCCCAGCAAAAGCGCATCGCCCAGGTCAAAGCCAACTACGACAAGACCATGGCCATGCGGGGAACCATGGCGGGCTACGGTGCTGCTGGCATGGCTACCGGGGCGGCGGGACTCTACAAAATCAACTCGATCGCCTCGGTCGGTCTCGACTTCGACGCCCAGATGTCAAAAGTGCAGGCACTCACCCGCCTGCAGAAGGGCAGCGTCGAGCTGGCCATGTTGCGTCAACAGGCTCGGGATCTCGGGGCGTCAACCAGCTTCACCGCTATGGATGCCGCACAGGCACAGGGATTTTTGGCGATGTCTGGATTTAACCCGAAGCAGATTCAGGCGGCGATGCCATCCATGCTAGACCTTGCCAAAGCCTCCGGCGTAGGGCTTGACCAGACCGCTGATATCGCCTCAAACATTCTCAGCGCCTTCAAGCTGGAAGCGTCACAGATGGGGCAGGTAAGCGATACCCTGGCGCTCACCATGACAACCTCAAACGTAGACCTCAACATGCTGGCGGAAACCATGAAGTACATGGGCCCAATCGCCAAAAAAGCGGGGATGAGCCTGCAAGAGGCCGCAGCCTCTGCGGGCCTGCTGGGGAACATCGGTATTCAGGGGTCAAACTCGGGTACGGCACTACGCGCCATGTTGAACCGCTTGGCAGGGCCGACCAGTAGCGCGGCCAAACTGATGAAGAAACTGGGGGTCACGACCAAAGACACCAGCGGCAACATGCTCAACATCATCGACATCATGACGCAGGTGGCCCAGAAAACGGAAAAAATGGGTAACGCTGACCAGCTGGCAACGTTCAAGGAGATATTTGGCGAAGAAGCCGCATCAGGCATGGCTGAACTGATAGGCCAAGCCGGGGCCGGTGGCTTTGCCAAATATGCCGCCATGATAAAGCAGCAAAGCAAGGGGGTTGCCAAAGAGATGGCCTCAGTCATGGGGGATAACGCCCGCGGCGATCTGGACAACATGACCTCGGCATGGGAAGACCTCAACATCCAGATGCTGGAAACCCAGAACGGGCCACTGCGCGGCCTGATCCAGCAGGTGACCAACCTGACCCAAGCCGCTGGCGTCTGGATGCGTGAAAACCCCGAACTCACCGCAACCATCACCAAAGTCGCCGCAATCACCGCAGTCACAGCCGCCGTGGGCGGTGGCCTGCTGCTGGTGCTGGCTGGCCTGCTGGGCCCTATCGCCGCTCTCAAGATGGGATTTGGCATGATGCTGACAATGGGCGGGCCAATGCTGACCCTGATTAAGGGGCTGACATTTGGCTTTTTCAGGCTGGGGATTGCCATCCTCACCACCCCCATCGGCTGGATTATCGCGGGCATTGCCGCCATCGCAGTTGGCGCTTACCTCATCTACAAGAATTGGGATCAGCTCGGGCCGTGGTTCAAATCCACCTGGGAGAAGTGCAAAGCGGCGACCGGTGAATTCTGGGACTACCTGACCACCTTGCCATCCCGGGCGCTCAATGCGGGCAAGGCTATCATCGACGGCCTGATCGGCGGCATCTCTGCCAAATGGGAAGAGCTCAAAGCCAAGGTGAAATCCATCACCGACATCCTGCCGGACTGGATGAAGGGGGGATCGGCTGTCACTGCTACCGTGCGGCAATCGGGTTACCTGACCGGCAACTATGCCCAGCCAGCCATGGCCACCGGCTACGGGCCGACCATGTACCAACCGCCCAAGCTGGCACCGGCCAGAGGGGGTGGGACAACCCAGATTCACGCCCCCATCAGCATCGTCCAGCAGCCGGGGCAATCCGGCGCCGATGTGGCGCAAGAGGTACGCCGTGAGCTGGAGCGCCGCGAACGTCAGGCATCGGCTCGTACCCGCGCCAGCCTGCGCGACACCAACTAAGGAGACACCGCCATGATGATGACCTTGGGCTGGTTCGTGTTCCAGCGCTCCACCTTCGCCCCCCAGTCACAACAGGATGACCGCGCATGGCGCCACCCGGGCAACCCTCGGGTCGGCGCCCGTCCGGCCTATCAGTTCACAGGGCCGGATGATGAAACCACCGTGCTATCAGGCACCCTCTACCCTGAACTGACTGGCGGGCCGGTCACCCTCGACCTGCTGCACGAAATGGCCGCCACCGGCCAAGCCTTCCCCCTGATCCAGGGGGACGGCGTGATGCGGGGCTATTTCGTCATCGAGCGCACCAGCGTCACCCGCAGCGAGTTTTTCCAAGATAGTGCAGCCCGCAAGATTGAATTCACCATGAACCTCAAGCGTGTGGACGACGACGAAACCACCTTTGGCAGCAAGCTGCAGGGCCGTGCCATCGGTGGCATCGCCAGCCGACTGGGTATCAGCAACATCGTCGGCACCATCGGCAACAAGATCGGGGGCCTGCTGTGAGCCTGTACGAAAACGCCAAAGAGGCGGTCAGCACTAACCTGACCAGCCAGCTGGGGCAATTCAGCATTGAGGGGGCCGATCACAAGGCCCCGGCTTACCAGATACTGATCGACGGCAAGGACGTATCAGACAAGATGCGGCCCCGCCTGATAAGCCTCACCATCACCGACAATCGCGGCTTTGAAGCCGACACAATCGACATCGAGCTGGACGACAGCGACGGCAAGCTGGCAATGCCGCGCCGCGGCGCCAGAATGCGCGTCAGCATAGGCTGGCAGGGCCAACCGCTGGTTGATAAGGGGGAATACACCATCGACGAGGTGGAGCACACCGGCACCCCGGACAAGCTCACCATCCGGGGCAAATCGGCCGATCTGCGCGGCAACCTCAACAAGCTGCGCCAGACCAGCTATCACCAGCAGACCGTCGGCAGCATTGTCGATGCCATCGCCC
Source organism: Aeromonas sp. HMWF016 (assembly GCF_963878195.1). Taxonomy (NCBI): domain Bacteria; kingdom Pseudomonadati; phylum Pseudomonadota; class Gammaproteobacteria; order Aeromonadales; family Aeromonadaceae; genus Aeromonas; species Aeromonas sp. HMWF016. The sequence continues at coordinate 31,844 of NZ_CAWNWX010000037.1, read as the reverse complement.
AGCGCCACAGCCTAACGCCAGCCTGCGCCGAACGCTTCAAGGGCATGCAGATTGACCACATCGACCAGCAGAACGAAAGCGATCCCGCCTTCCTCACTCGGCTGGCCGGTCAATGCGGGGCACTGACCACCATCAAATCGGGGCGACTGCTCTTTATCGGTCAGGGCAAGGGGCTCGCCGCCAGCGGCAAACCGCTCCCCTCTGTCACCATCACCCGCCAGGACGGCGATCAGCACCACTTCGCCGTGGCTGACCGCGACGCTTACACCGGCGTCGTCGCCAACTGGCACGACCCGAAGAAGGCCACCACCGAAGGCTCGACCGTCAAGCGCAAACGCAAGAAGAAGCCAAAGCCGGAACAGGAACTGCCAAGTGACACCACCGTCGACAAAGAGGGCCGCGAGCTGCTGATCGGAGACAGCGAGAACGTCAAGGTGCTGCGCCACATCTACGCCAACCAGACCAACGCCATGCGAGCAGCCCGCGCAGAGTGGGAACGGCTACAACGTGGCGTTGCCGAGTTTGAGATCACCCTCGCCACGGGGCGGCCAGAGCTCTACCCGGAACAACCAACCACCGTCAGGGGATTCAAACCACAGATCGACGAGGCCAGCTGGGTACTGACCAAGGTCTGCCACAGCCTGACCAACAGCGGCTACACCAACACCATCAACCTCGAAGTGGCCATCGACGACCTGTCGGATGTGGAGTGAGTAACAAAAGGGAGCGCAGATGTGCGCTCCCTTGTTTTTGACTCTACTTCAATCTGTCTATCAATCAGGCCCTTTTTAAATGCCCCTCGGAGGCTTCAATCTCCATCGCCAGACGCTCTTCTTTGCGTTTGACGGCCAATGCTTCGGTTGCAATTCTCTTCATTTCGCAGTCAACGAAACGAGTTAAAGCCTGTCGAACCAGTGGTTGGTAACCTATTCCATGCAACTCCGCAATCGTCTTCAGATTTTCGATCAGCCCTTTTTGCAATCTAATCGAGATTGGTTGTAATGAAAGAGCCTCGCTAATCAAATCATCAGTGGAATGGTGGGATACTGCTACATATTGCTCATCGCTGCCCAGAACCCCCGAATCCCACGCTTCTTCTGTGCCCAGGATTGCTTTTTCTTGGGTGCTCATACAATTAACCCTCGCAAGTTTTATACCTCAGACTCGGCTTAACCAACGGCTTGCCAACACTAAGCAAGCCAAACTAAACGGCGAACTTGTTATAGATGCCAATCTCTGTTGGATTGGCTTCATACGCAGTCTTTATGTAAATGTCGCCGTCTCGAAGCATGAAACAGACCTTTAGCTTCCTGCCCCTGTCTGTTTCAGCAATAAACCATTCTGTAGGGGGGTTGGTCTGGTGGTCTTCTCTGGTGTCAATCAGGAACCCTTTGTCTCGGTTAGCAAAGGCCTCAACGACCTCACGCTCTTCAACACAATGTTTGACCTTAAGTTTGGCTCTTACCGCAGCCGATAGGATTAGTGCCAACTTCACCCCCTGCATTTACGTTGTATATACAGCGTATATTCAATGGGGGCAGTGGTCAACGATTAGCACAAAATATAAAAAAACGGCAGAGCAAACGCTCTGCCGCCTTTCTCGATCATCACATATCTCTGCCGCCATTTTGCCGCCACTTCCGCACCACCAAGAGAAGCAAACAAACCCAAGAGACTGATATATAACAATTTTTTAGCCAACAAAAATAAAATGCCAAAGAGCATAAAACTTTTTCGGCATATTATCGATCTCGAATAGTTGTACAAAAACAATCACTTAAAATAATGGCATCCGAAAGTATCCTCTCGAATGCCAATAAATGGCGGCTCTTGTCCGGCTGAATTCAGATTGCACTTGTTCCGCCTGAGGGATGACCTCGGCAGCAAATCTGATAGCAGTGGAAGCAAGGTGGACATATCCGGCGCTTGGGTCGATAAGAGTGCCAAAACCGCGGACAGGCTGTTGGGCCGATATGATAGCACCCTTTGCAGAGAAAATGCCTGGCAAACGTATGCCAAATTCAGGAAAAATTGGCCTCTTCATCTCCAAATGACCCAACTAGAGAGCCGAACGGCAAATGTTGCCCCCCTCTCATCAGCAACGATTGGCACTCATTGGCAAACGACAGATAAAAAAATAGCAGGGGGAGGATTTACCTCGCGCACCTGCTGCTTTGTCGTCTGCACCCAATCGGGTGACTTGCCCCTCAGGACAAGCTCGCCTTAGCGACGGCTGACGAAGGGATTAGGGTAGCTGAAACCCTGGGTATAGAGAGATGGGGCGAACCAATAGGTAGAGTTGCTGCCTGGCATCTTGAATCTCCTGATTGCTTAACAAGTTACGTACCTTTATGCGGGCTCAAATCCTTGAACGAACACTCGGTTCCATGGAGGCGCACTTGCTTTGCTTCGGTTCCCTGGAGGCTTTCATCGTCATCCTGACGGGTGGCGAACCACGGGAGCTAATTTACCAGCTGGCACCGTAAACTCAATCTTTTTGTGAAGCTCGTCACATAAATTTCGTTTCTGCCAAACAGTGTCACCCGAGCCTGACAATTGCACTGCCCCGGTAGCCACCGGCAGCACAACCGCCCTGCGATTTGCGCTAACCGCTCACATTTTTCTGCGATTGACTGTATTATCGTTATCCACTTTCCAGGCCCACTGACGGGGCCTCTCTCATTCCGTGCTGGTAAGGAGTCCTGACGTGGCACAACTAAGTTCCTTGTCCCCCCAACTGATTTGGCATTTCTTCGAACAGATCTGCTCCATCCCCCACCCTTCCAAGCATGAAGCCAAGCTGAGTGCCTGGATCGTCCAATGGGCGCAAGGGGAAGGTCTGGCGGTCAAACAGGATAACGTCGGCAACATCATCATCAAAAAACCGGCAACCCCGGGGATGGAAAACCGCAAGGCCGTGGTGCTGCAGGCCCACATCGACATGGTGCCGCAGGCCAACGCCGACACCAAACACGACTTCGCCAACGACCCCATCGATGCCTACGTCGATGGCGAATGGGTCACTGCCCGTGGCACCACCCTGGGTGCCGACAACGGTATTGGCATGGCCGGTTGCCTGGCAGTGCTGGCTGACAAGACCATCAAGCACGGCCCGCTGGAAGTGCTGCTGACCACTGACGAAGAGACCGGCATGACCGGCGCCTTCGGTCTGGAAGCAGGCTGGCTGGAGGGCGAAATTCTGCTCAACACCGACTCCGAAGAGGATGGCGAGGTCTATATGGGCTGCGCCGGTGGTGTCGATGCCAATATCCGCTTCCCGCTCGAGCTGGTTGATGCTGCGGAAGGTGAAGCATTCGAACTGGCCGTCAAAGGGCTGCGTGGCGGTCACTCCGGTTGCGACATCCACCGCGGCCGTGGCAACGCCAACAAGCTGCTGGTGCGCCTGCTCAAAGCAGCCGAGCCGCTCGGTATCCGTCTGGCCGAGATCCACGGCGGCACCCTGCGCAACGCCATCCCGCGCGAAGCACGTGCCACCCTGCTGGTACCCGCTGCCAGCGTAAACGAGTTCAAGGCGCTGGTTGACCGCTATACCGGTATCTACCAGACCGAGCTGGCCGCCACCGAGCCGAACCTGACTCTGCTGGTCAACAGCGCCGCCAAACCGGCCAAGCTGATGAGCATCTCCCTGCAGCAGCGCCTGCTGGATGCCCTGATGGCCTGCCCGAACGGCGTGATGCGCATGAGCGATGCCATGCCCGGCGTGACCGAAACCTCAACCAACCTGGGGGTCATCAAGACTCAGGATGGCGAAGTGTACGTCCAGTGCCTGATCCGCTCCCTGATCGACTCCGGTCGCGAGAGCATTGAGCAGATGACCCGCTCCCTGTTCACGCTGGCGGGTGCCAGCTGCGAATTCACCGGTGCCTACCCAGGTTGGGCGCCGAATGTGGACTCCCCCGTCATGGCGCTGGTGCGCAACAGCTACCAGACTCTGTTCGGCACCATGCCCAACGTCATGGTGATCCACGCAGGTCTCGAGTGCGGTCTGTTCAAGAGCGCCTATCCGGAGTGGGACATGGTCTCCTTCGGCCCGACCATCCGTGGGGCCCACTCCCCTGACGAGAAAGTACACATCCCGGCAGTCGAGCGTTTCTGGCAACTGCTGGTTCACGTACTGGAAGCCATTCCGGCCAAGTAAGCCAGCCCGGATCAAACGGCAAAACAAAGCCCCGCACTGCTGCGGGGCTTTTTATTGTCTGTTCCAGCCTGACTTTGGCGCTTAACGGATACCGCGGGCCTCGCGGATCCACTCCCAGGCTTGCTGGATTTCCTGGGTTTTCTCCTTGGCCATCTCCATCATCTCCGGCGGCAATCCCTTGGCGGCCAGCTTGTCCGGGTGATGCTTGCTCATCTCCTTGCGATAGGCGCGCTTGATATCCTGATCGCTGTCGCTCTCGCTCACCCCCAGCAGCTGGTAGGCATTCTTGAGGCGATCCGCCGAGGGAGGAGCCTGCCGATACTGCTGGCCATCCGCACCGCTCCCCTGATACTGGCCATGGGCCTGATTGAAGAAGTTCATCTGCGCCTCGGCCATAGCCAGAATGCGGGCCAGCTCGATGCGGCTGAAGCCCAGTTCATCGGCAATGGTGTGCAGGATGGCGCGTTCACCATCCTCTACCCGACCATCGGCAAAGGCGGCCTGCAGCTGTACTTCCAGAAAGAAGCGCAGGATATCGCGCTGGCCCTGGCTGGCACGACGAAACTCGGCCAGGGTCTCGCGCAGCGGGAAACCGGCCTCCTTGCCATGCCGGAACGAATCCTGCGCGCGGCTGCGCAGCTCGCCGGAAAGACGCATCCGATCCATCAGATTGGAGGCGACCCGGATCTCCTGTTCGGTCACCTGGCCGCTCGACTTGGCGATATGGCCCATCACCGAGAAGGTGGCATGGAAGAAGACAGCCTGTTGCTCCTGAGTCGGAGTGCGGCGAAACGCCCCCTGCAGCCCCATGCCGCGATCGAAACGGTGGCCAATCCAGAGGCCAATCAGGGCACCGATGATGTTGCCGAGCAGAAAACCGAAGAAGGCGCCCAGCACCTTACCCCAAATACGCATGGTTCAAGACCTCTTGATGTTATTGAGCGCGGTGCTGAAGCTGTTCGTCCAGCTCGCGCAGACGGTCGACAGTGCCGATATCGCGCCACTCGCCAGCCAGCAGACTGCCACCTACCAGACCTTGTGCCATCCACTCCCGCAACAGGGGAGCCAGCTTGCGGGCACCCGCAGGCAGACCGGCAAAAGCTGTGGGCTGATAGAGGCCGACGCCGCTGAAAGTAAAGGCGGGGGTGTCTACGACCTTGCCAGCCTGCAGGGCAAAGTCCCCGGCCGGATGCTGGGGCGGATTGGGTGCCAACCAGAGGTGGGCCTGATTCTCAGCCAAGGGCTGGCCAACCAGAGAGCGATAGTCGAGATCGAGCCAGGTATCGCCGTTGATCACCAGAAATGGCTCATCCCCCAACAGTGGCAGCGCCTGGATGATACCGCCGGCCGTCTCCAGCGCGCTCTCCTCGGCTGACCAGTGAATGGTCACGCCAAGCGCACTGCCATCACCCAGGGTCTCGACCAGCTTGTGGCCAAGCCAGGCGTGGTTAATCACCAGCTCGGTGACTCCGGCTGCTTTGAGCTTTTCGATATGGTGGACGATGAGTGGCTTGCCCCCGACAGCCAACAACGGCTTGGGCAGCAGGTCAGTCAGCGGGCGCATCCGCTCGCCACGGCCAGCGGCCAGGATCATCGCCTTCATGGTTTTACCCCGGCGTTGGCAATCCCCGGCAACACCACCTGCTCGAGCCACTGGCCAAAACGGGCCAATACCGGATAAGCGCTACCGTGGTTGCGACAGACATCCACCACGTAGCCGAGGGTACGGGGAATATCCTTGAGATAGCCGGATTTGCCGTCGCGATGATAGAGGCGGGTGAAAAGCCCCGCCGCTTTCAGATGACGCTGCATACCGGTCAGGTCGGCATCGCGGCGGAAACTGGCGTAATCGCGCTCGCCAAGCAGTCCAGCCTGCTGCAGGGTAGCAAAGCCGTGCTGCATCCCCTGCTCGATCACCGCGTCCGGCCAGCGTACATAGCAATCTTTCAGCAGGGAAACGAGGTCATAGGTGAGCGGCCCGATGACCATATCCTGAAAATCGATGATGGCGAGTTCGCTGCTATCAGGAGTGTCTCCGCCGCACACCATCAGGTTGCGACTGTGGAAGTCACGGTGCATCACCCCTTGTGGCTGAGCCAGATTGCAGGCGGTGAGACAGGCAAAGGTCTCGTCCAGCAACACCTGCTCTTCATCGCTCAGGGTCAGCTTTAGATGGTGACCCAGCAACCATTCGGGGAAAATGCTGTTCTCCCTCGCCATAAAGGCGGTATCGAAGGGTTCAAGCGCCAGATCCACCGACCCCAGTGTCGGCAACAGATCAATCGCCTTGCCATACCAGGCCAGCACGTTGTGCTCGTTCAGGCAGCTGATCAGCTGGGTATCGCCCAGGTCACTGACCGCCAGCAAACCCTGTTCATAATCAACGGCCTTGACCTCTGGCGCCAGCAACTGACGCGCATGCAAGGCGGCGGCATTGCGAACAAATTCATGATTTTTTTCGGTTTTCGGATTGGCATCTACCCATATCAGCCCGGCGCCACGGTAGTAGCGGCGGAAACTGGCATCACCGGAAATAAGGGTCAACTGAAGGGTGGCATCGCCTGAAATCTGGCGTGCCCACTGCAATAGCAGGGAATCGCGATCGTGCATAAGTAGGGGACCAAGGTGGAAAGCAGCACTTGGCTGTTAGCCCTGGCCGCAATAATGCTTTATCATTGCCGGCTAACATAAAGCAATGACATGCAATGTCAACTCGATGAAACCTGTCGTAAAATGCATGCCTTGGATCAACCGTATCTATCACGGATTGCACGAGTCTTTCACATGACAAAATGGACACTGGGATACCGTTATCCCATCGCCCTGACTATCAGCCTGGCACCGGCCCTGACATCCATGATGGTTCAGGCTGCCCCTTTTGAGACGCCGCCAGCCACAGGGATCCTCGACAGCCTCTGTTACGACTATGTCCCCAAGGTCGAAAAGCCAGCCTCTGCCGAGGAGGCCAATGCACTACCGGTCGAGGTGGATGCTGACCGCCTCGAAGCCAAGCAAGGCGGCACCGCCGTCTATGAAGGGGATGTCAAGGTTCGTCAGGGGGTTCGCAAGTTCGACTCCGACTATGCCCAGCTCGACCAGAAGAGCCGGGATGTCATCGCCATCGGCAACATCTATTACAACGACGGTCAGGTGACCGTCACCAGCGACAAGACCCTCAAATCCAACCTGGATACCAAGAACTCGGAGCTGGAAGAGGGCAAGTATCAGGTTCATGGTTCACCGGTGCGCGGCTTTGCCAAGCGGGTCACCATGACCAACAACAACCAGAACATCACCATGGAGGGGGCCCAGTACACCACCTGCCCCCCGGGTCAGGAGGTGTGGACCCTCAAAGCGGGCAGCATCGATATCGACCAGAAAGAGGTGTTCGGCGAGGCGTGGAACGCCAGCCTCTGGCTCTACGACTACCCGGTGTTCTACTTCCCCTATATCAACTTCCCCATCAAGGATGAGCGGAAGACGGGCTTGCTCTACCCCGGTTATACGCAAAGTTCCAGCAACGGCATGGATATTACCCAGCCCTTTTACTGGAACATTGCCCCCAACTACGATGCCACCATCACCTCCCGCTTTATGGACAAACGCGGCCTGATGGAACAGGTGGAGTTCCGCTATATGCCGGATCCCGCCCACGCAGGCATCCTCTACTTTGAAAACCTGGCTGACGACAAGCAATACGATGCAGGCAACCCCAGCTTCATCAACACGTCGACCGGCACACCTTACCTGTCCGATGGCCACCGCTATCTGATGAACGTGCGTCACGGCAGCAGCCTGATGGATGGCTCCCTGCGCTTTGGTGTCGATTACACCCAGGTGCGCGACAAGGATTACAACTACTTCAACGACTTCAGCCCGCCGGTGGGCACCCAGGTCGACAGCCAGTTGCAGCAATCCTTTACTGCCGGTTATTACCAGCAGAACTGGAACCTCACCTCAGAAGTGCGCCGCTATCAGATCCTGAGCCCCTACGCGCTGCTGCCCCACGAGATGCTGCCGCGTATCGACTACAACTACTACCAGCAGGGCAAGTGGTTCGATCTGGCCTGGAACAGCGAACTGACCAAATTTGGTTATGACAGCGGCAGCGCCAGTGCCCAGCAGGCCGGTGAGCGTTACACCACCACCCGTCTGCACCTGGCTCCGACCCTGACCGTGCCTCTCATCGATGCCCCTGGCTACTACCTCACCAGCCAGTACAAGCTGATGTTTACCTCCTACAACCAGGAGGTACCCAAGGATCTGGTCTACACGGATCGCTCGCGTTTTACCGACTCCAGCACTGGCCAGCTCACCCTTAAGGATGGCACTGTCAACCGTACCCTCCCCTCCTTCCGCCTCAAGGGTGGGCTCAACTTCGATCGCCCGGTTGACTGGTATGATGGCAAGGGTACCCAGACGCTGGAGCCGGAGTTCCAGTATCTCTATGTCCCCTATCGGGATCAGGACGATATCGGGATCTACGACTCCACCACCACCCGTCAGGATTACTACAGCCTGTTCAGCGATCGTCGTTATGCCGGTCTCGACCGCATCAGCGACGCCAACCGCGTCACTGCCGGTCTCACCAGCCGGATCTATGACAACGTAGGTGACGAGCGGCTGCGTTTGGCTGTAGCCCAGGCGTTCGAGATGACGCCGCCCAAGGTTCGCCTCTATTCTTCGGATCCCGAGAGCACCAACTCTCGCTCGCTGCTCTCTTTTGAGGGGGATGCCCGGGTCACGGAGCAGTGGTTTGCTCACGCAGGCACTCAATACGACACAGAAAAAAGTCAGTTCAGTGCGGCAAACGGCGCTGTTGAGTATCGTAACGAGAAGTTCATCAGCCAGGTCAACTACCGCTTTATCAAGGATGGCAATAAAAGCTACTACAACAGTGCTGTGGCAGAAGACTTGAGCCAGGCAGGTTTGGTGATGATGGCGCCGATCGCCGATCAGTGGCAGATGTATGGTGGCTACTACCGCGACATCCGGCAAAACGTCAATATTGATCGCAAAATAGGAGTCAAATATGACTCCTGCTGCTGGAGCATCAACTTGAGTCTGGAGTGGCACAACCAGCCAGACAACATCACTCTGAAGCCCATTTCCGAGAAATCGATCGGTCTTCAATTCGAGATGAAGGGACTTGGCAGTGTGGGTACCGGTGGCCGCAGCGTCACACTGGATACCGAGCTGTTGCCCTATGTTCGCCCGTTTAATCTGAAAGACCAGCAATGATGCTGGTCCAGCCTTGAGAGATGGATATGAAAAAGACCCTGATTGCCCTGCTGACCGCGGGTATGTTTGGCGCCATGAGCCAGGCCGCACTGGCGGCCCCCGAGCTGATGGACAAGGTGCTGGCCGTGGTCAACAAGGACGTGGTGCTTGCCAGTCAACAGGACGCACTGGTCAACAAGGTAAAACTCTCCGCCCAGGAGAGCGGTCAGTCCCTGCCGGACGATGCCACCCTGCGCAAGCAGGCACTGGATCGCCTGATCCAGGAGAGCCTGCAGCTGCAACTGGCCGATCGCCAGGGCCTCAAGATCAGCGATACCCAGCTGGAGCAAGCAATCCAGGGGATCGCCGCCGATAACAAGATGACCATGGATCAGCTGCGTGCCCAGTTGGCCCGTGAAGGGATGAGCTATGCCCAGTATCGGGAAGAGGTGCGCCGCGAGATCCTGATGAACGAGGTGCGTCGCAACCAGGTACGCCGTCGCATCAACATCTCCGATCAGGAGGTGAAGCAGGTGGTCGAGATCCTGAAAAAGCAGGGTCAGCAGCAGAACGAATACCACGTCGGCCATATCCAGATCTCTCTGCCGGATAACCCCACCGCGGCCCAGCTGGATGCCGCAAAGAGCAAGATCGAGCGTATCCTGACTGCCCTCAAGCAGGGTGCCGACTTCCGCAAACTGGCCATTGCCGAAAGTAATGGTCCAAAGGCGCTGGAAGGTGGTGACTGGGGTTGGATGAGCCCGCAAGAGATGCCGACCCTGATGGCGGAAGCGGTACAGGGCGCCAAGAAGGGCGACATCGTCGGCCCGCTGCGCTCCGGTGCCGGTCTGCACATCATCAAGGTGTTCGACACCAAAGGCCAACAGCAGGTGATGCTGACCGAGGTGAAGGCTCGCCACATCCTGATCAAACCCTCCATCATCCTGAGTGAAGAGAAGGCCAAGGGGATGCTGGACGGCATCCTGCACGACATCAAGAGCGGCAAGGCCAGCTTCGCCAGCATGGCAGAGAAGTACTCCGAAGATCCAGGCTCTGCAGTACAGGGCGGCGAACTGGGCTGGTCTGATCCCAACGTCTATGTGCCCGAGTTCCGCGACATGGTCAACCGCCTGCAGCCGGGCCAAATCAGTGTCCCGTTCCGTACCAGCCATGGCTGGCACATCGTGCAGGTGGAAGATCGCCGTAGCCAGGACGCCACCGACAAGGCGCAGGAGCAGCGTGCCTACCAGCTCATTTACAACCGTCGCTTCGTGGAAGAGTCCCAGGCGTGGCTGGACGAGCTGCGTGACGAGGCCTACATCCGCATCGAAGGCGCTGGTAGCTGATGAACTGCCGTCGCCTTGCCGTCACCCCGGGCGAACCGGCCGGGATTGGGCCTGATCTGGTGCTGCAGATAGCCCAGCAGGATTGGCCGCACCAGTTGGTGGTGATCGCCGATCCGGTGCTGCTGCGCGAGCGGGCGGCCCTGCTGGGGCTGCCCATCGAGCTTGAGCCCTATGATGCCAGTCAACCTGCTCAACCGCAGCGAGCCGGCACCCTGACGGTATGCCCTGTCTCTCTCGGTACCTCTGTGGTACCGGGCGAGCTGAACGAAGGCAACGGCGCCTATGTGCTGGCGACCCTGCAGCGCGCCTGCGATGGCAACATGAGCGGCGAATTTGCCGCCGTGGTGACCGGGCCGGTACACAAGGGGATCATCAATCAGGCCGGTGTCTCGTTTAGCGGTCATACCGAGTTCTTCGCCCAGCAGTCAGGTACCGCAGATGTGGTGATGATGCTGGCAACCGAGGGGCTGCGGGTTGCGCTGGCGACCACCCATATCCCCCTTGCCTATGTGGCGATGGCCATCACGGAAGATCGCCTCGGCAAGGTGATCCGCATCCTCAATGCGGATCTCGCTACCAAGTTTGGCATTGCCAAACCCCGCATTTACGTCTGTGGCCTCAATCCCCATGCCGGGGAAGGCGGCCATCTGGGACGTGAAGAGATTGATGTGATCGAACCCGCTCTGGCGACTCTGCGTCAGGAGGGGATCGATCTGGTCGGCCCGTTGCCGGCCGACACCCTGTTCCAGGAGAAATACCTCAAGGATGCGGATGCGGTACTCGCCATGTACCACGACCAGGGACTGCCCGTGCTCAAATACAAGGGCTTTGGCAGTTCGGTCAATATCACTCTGGGGCTTCCCTTCATCCGCACTTCGGTGGATCACGGCACCGCTCTGGATCTGGCAGGCAAGGGCCTGGCCGATTCGGGTAGCCTTGTCACCGCGATTAACCACGCCATCAAGATGGTAGAGAAAAAAAGATATGAGCAGTAAGGTGCACATGGGCCACACGGCCCGTAAGCGTTTCGGTCAGAACTTCTTGCACGATCGCTACGTGATCGACCAGATCGTGGCCGCCATCAATCCGCAACCGGGCCAAAACCTGGTGGAGATCGGCCCGGGTCTGGCCGCGCTGACCGAGCCGGTTGCCGCCCAGATGGACAAGATGACCGTGGTCGAGCTGGACCGGGATCTGGCGGCGCGCCTGCGCGAGCACCCGACCCTGAAGGACAAGCTCACTGTCATCGAAGCCGATGCCATGCGCTTCGACTTCAGCACCCTGATGGGTGAAGGCAAGGGGCCGCTGCGTATCTTCGGCAACCTGCCCTACAACATCTCCACCCCGCTCATCTTCCACCTGTGCGAGTTCGCCGATCGGGTAGAAGACATGCACTTCATGCTGCAAAAGGAAGTGGTGTTGCGTCTGGCCGCCGGCCCCGGCAGTAAAGCCTATGGCCGTCTGAGCGTGATGACCCAGTACTACTGCCAGGTGATCCCGGTACTGGAAGTGGGCCCGGGCGCCTTCAAGCCGGCGCCGAAGGTGGACTCTGCCGTGGTTCGTCTGGTTCCGCACAAGAACCCGACCATAGTCGCCAAGGATATCCGTTGCCTGAATCGCGTCTGCACCGAGGGCTTCGGCCAGCGTCGCAAGACCATTCGCAACAGCTTCTCCAACTTCATCACCGACGCCCAGCTGACCGAGCTTGGTATCGATGGCAACCTGCGCCCGGAGAACCTCTCCCTCGAGCAGTTTGTCATGATTGCCAACTGGCTGGCGGATCAGCCAAAGGCCTGATCCGGTGACACTCCCGCACATCGTTGTCCGCCCGTACCCCTCGTATGTGGCGGATAGCAAAGACCCCTACCAGTTTCACTATCTGATCGAGATTGAGAATCTGGGGCCTGGCCCTGCGCAACTGCTGCACCGGCGCTGGCTCATCACCGATGCCAATGGCAAGATGCAGGAAGTCTCGGGCCCCGGCGTAGTCGGGGAACAACCCCTTATTGCCGAGGGAGAGACCTACCGCTACCAGAGCGGCGTGCCGCTGGCGACACCGCTCGGAGTGATGGAGGGGAGTTACACCCTGCAAGATGGCTCTGGCCAGCAGTTTGAGGCGCCCATCGCCCCCTTCACGCTGGCCATCCCCAATATTATCAACTGAGGTTTCATGGCGAACTGTTTTGTCGGTGACATCCAGGGCTGTTACGACGACTTGCGCCGTCTGCTGGATCTTGCCAAGTTCGATCCCGAAAATGACGTGCTCTGGCTCTGCGGCGATCTGGTCGCCCGCGGCCCGGACTCGCTCAACACATTGCGCTTCGTCAAGGATCTGGGCAACCGTGCCGTCGCCGTGCTCGGCAACCACGACCTGCACCTGCTGGCGGTGGCCAATGGCGTCGCACCGCTGAAGAAGAAAGATAAGCTGCAGAGCCTGATGGATGCGCCGGATCGGGACGAACTGCTGGAGTGGCTGCGCCACCGCCCGCTGCTGGCCGAACACCCCGACCTGCCCATCATGATGGTGCATGCCGGTATCTCCCCGGCGTGGGATGCCCGCACCGCCCGCAACTGCGCCCGCGAGGTGGAGAGCCTGCTGCGCGGCGATCAGTACCTGTGGCTGCTGCACAACATGTATGGCGATCAGCCGGATGGCTGGAAAGATGATCTGGTCGGGATCGACCGCTACCGCTACATCATCAACACCTTCACCCGCATGCGCTTCTGCTACTTCGATGGCCGGCTCGACTTCAAATGCAAGAAGGGCCCCAAGGAGTCGACCCCGGGGCTGCGCCCCTGGTTCGAGCAGCGCGAGCATCACGTGGATGACCCCATACTGGTGTTCGGCCACTGGGCGGCCCTGATGGGCAACACCGGCAAGAGCGACATCAAGGCGCTCGATACCGGCTGTGTCTGGGGCAACAGCCTCACCCTGTGGCGCTATGAGGATGATGCCCTCTTTGCCACCCCCTGCCCCACTCACGCCAGCTAGGGCAGTGGTTGCAAAGACCCGAACCAATAAGATAGCCCGGCAACTTGCCGGGCTATCTTTTTCAAAACAGCTCTGGTTACAACTTGCGCCCCAACCGTTTCTCGATCTGGCGCCGCTCCCACTCCGGGCCAAACAGTTTGAAAGGCTCGAATATCCGAATGGCATGGGACGCCAACCCCAATCCCCACCCCAGTGCCGGCCACCAGGCCCAGATATAACCCGGGTTGCTCAGGTAGTTGATAGCAAACAACCCGCCGATCACCAGCAGATAGCTGGCGACATGGTGATAGAAGCCCTTGAGCCCCTCCACATACTTCATGGCGGCCCGCTCTTCGGCCGATACCTGCAATGCATCCTGTTCCATCGTGTCACTCCCTCTCATCTCATGCTCCTGTTGCCGTGTGCCGTCCAGTTGCGCCACATCGAGCTCAAAGACGGCGGCCAGGGCCTTGAGGGATTCCAGTCCGGGTTGCTGACCCTGCTCGATCCGCTGGATGGTGCGAACGCTCAGGCCGGTAAAGGCGGCCAACTGCTCCTGTGACCAGCCCCGCTGCAATCTCAACTTCCTGACGATCATCTCGAACTCCTTGTGGTTGCTTGACGGAGCCAGCATAGGGGCCGGAGGGTGGCAAGCGACACGACAGCAGCCTGACACCAACCTGACTTTCCTTTTAATTCAGTGCATTAGATAAAGGATCGGTATCTGAGAGCCAGTTCCCCAACAGCCCCTTTGCGAGAACCTGACAGCAGGGCGACACCAGACTCTCTCTGCAAGATAGCGCCTTTGTATATGGAGAGGCGAGCTTATAGATCCCGCATCAACGCGGCTGCGATATCGAAGGAGCGCAAGCGAGCCTGATGATCGACGATGGGGCCGTTGAACATCAGCTCATCAGCCCGGGTTTCCGCCAGCAACGCCTTGAGACCATGACGGATCTGCTCCGGATCGCCAACCAGAGAGCGGGCAAGGGTCTGCTCCATCGCCATCAACTCGCGTGGCGACCATTGATCGCCCAACTCAGCAACCGGTGCTGGCAGCTTGCCCGCATCGCCACGATGGAGGCGCAGGAACTGCTGCTGCAACGTAGTGAACTGGAAGCACGCCTCCCGCTCGCTGTCGGCGGCGATCATGTTGATGCAGACCACCGCATGGGGCTTGGGCCAGCGAGCAGAAGGGCGATACTGGCTGCGATAGATCTCAAGCGCTTGCAGCAACATGGCTGGCGCAAAATGGGAAGCAAAGCCAAACGGCAAGCCCATCGCCGCCGCCAGTTGGGCACTGTAGAGGCTGGAGCCCAGCAGCCAGACTGGCAGATGCAGTCCCTGCCCGGGTACTGCCTGCACCGCGCCAATCTCGTCGCCAAAGTAGCTCATCAGCTCGCGGACATCGGCCGGGAAATCATCCACCTCACCATTGCGCTGGCGTCTGAGGGCCCGCATGGTGCGCTGATCGGTACCGGGGGCGCGACCAAGGCCGAGATCGATGCGGTCGGGATAGAGAGAAACCAGGGTGCCAAACTGTTCGGCAATGACCAGCGGCGAGTGGTTCGGCAGCATGATGCCACCCGCCCCGATCCGCAGGGTGCTGGTTGCCCCAGCAAGATGGCCGATCAACACCGATGTCGCTGCACTGGCAATACCCGGCATGTTGTGGTGCTCAGCCAACCAGTAGCGGTGGTAGCCCCAACGCTCGGCATGTTGCGCCAGATCGCGCGAATGGCGGAACGATTCGGCAGGATGGGAACCCTCGGCAACCGGCACCAGATCGAGGAGGGAATAGGGAATGGCAGACATAAATACACTCCGTTGCATCACAATTTGCTAACAGAGGGGCACTCTACCATGAGATGTTCGAACGGAACACTTTCTGCCGTGGCAAACGCCAGATAGCAAAAGGCCACTCCACAGGGAGTGGCCTTAAGGCTATGGCAGTCTGTATCAGAACAGCAGATGGGCCATGCCGGCAATCACCGGCAGGGTAACCAGAGTGCGCATCAGGAAGATAATAAAGAGCTCCCACAACTTGACCGGGATCTTGCTGCCCAGCAGCAGCGCCCCCACTTCAGACATATAGATAAGCTGGGTCACCGACATGGCCGCGATGACGAAGCGGGTCATCTCGCTCTCGATGCTGGACGCCAGCACAGCCGGGATAAACATGTCGGCAAACCCGACCATGATGGTCTTGGCTGCCGCTTCGGCCTCCGGCAGTTGCAGCAGTTCGAGCAAGGGAACGAACGGCGCCCCCAGCCAGTTGAAGACGGGGGTATGTTCAGCCAGCATCAGGGCACAAGTACCGATCGCCATCACCACTGGCAGCACGCCAAACACCATGTCCAGCGCGTTCTTCACCCCTTCCCGCACCACAGCGCCGAGATCGGTCATCTTCTCGGCCTTGGTCAGGGCACGCTCGAGACCATAGCTCAGCACACTGTGCTGATGTGGCACCGACTCCTGCTTGCGGCACAAGGGAGTGCCATCGATATAGAGATCCCTCTTCCAGCAGAGCGGTGGCAGGCGTGGCACCACGATGGCCGCAACAACACCGGCCAGGCAGACGGTCAGATAGAAGGGAACAAACATGTGCTCCAGCTTCACCTGCGAGATCACCACCAGACAGAAGGTGATGGAGACGGCGGAGAAGGTGGTGCCAATGACGGCTGCTTCCCGCTGGGTATAAAACTTCCCTTCGTACTGCTTGCTGGTGAGCAGAATGCCGACGCTGCCATCCCCCAGCCAGGAGGCAAAGCAGTCCACTGCGGAGCGACCCGGCAACCGGAAGACCGGACGCATAATGCGGGTCATCATGGTGCCGACGAACTCCAGCAGCCCGAAATCGAGCAACAACGGCAGCAGCAGGCCAGCAAAAATGAAGACCGAGAAGAGCACTGGCAGCAGATCGTTAAGCACCAGCCCGCCGGTTGCGCCGGAGTGCAACACTTCAGGCCCGGTCTGGAAGAAGGTCAGCAGTACGAAGATCCCGCCCAGTACCCGCACACAGGCCCAGAAGGGGGAGACGTTGAAGAGGCTGTTGAGGAAAGGACGGCGTACCAGGATCGCCGGTTTGAACAACCAGGCGATGACGGTCATCAGCATGGTCGTGGTGATCACCGCGCTGACCATGGCAACCAGATAGTCGGCAAACACCCGCTGAACCAGCTTGGCCAGCACGGCTACCGGAATGGTGACATTCCCGTCATAGAGTACCGGAGTCATGAACAACAGGATCCCGATCAGCGAGGGGATCAAGAACATCAACAGATTGCGGCGGGTATTGACCGCAGGCGCTTCCAGACTCTTTTCC
>NZ_CAWNWX010000037.1:0-14813 GCF_963878195.1 Aeromonas sp. HMWF016 | reverse complement strand
ACATAATCTACTGCCCTGACATAGCTAAAACTTATGCCGGATAATGCGCATATTCATGCACACCCAGCCAAACGGGGCGCAAGAATATCCCAATAGAATGGATTAAAAAAGCATTTTCAGATTAATTAACGAATAAATACCCAAATAAAACCGGTACGAACGGGTAAACAGGCAGATAAAAGAATATTAATTCACTAAACACGCTGTCCCCCCAAGCTAATCAGGTACAGACAACGGAGACCAAGCGCCAACCATAAAAAAACCGGAGCCTCTGCAGGCTCCGGTTTTTGGCAAAGAACAACGAAATCAATCGCGGACGTAGATCACTTCCACGCCATCATCATCTTCGTCATCCCAGTCATCATCATCGAGATTCTCGTCGAAGGCCATGGAGGCGGCCAGCGCTTCCGCTTCGGCTTTGGCCAGCTGGTTCTTGTGGTAGTCATCCCACTTGAACTCCACTTTCTCGATCGCCTCTTTGGCATCCTGCTCCAGTTGGCGGGGCATGGTATCCAGCAGATCCAGAATGTCGTAGCAGACCTTCTTGGTGCCTTCCTTGCTGATGGCAGTGATGGCGTAGACCGGCCCTTCGTGGTTGAGGGCGGCTTTCACGCGATCCATCACTTCCTGAGCCTCTTCTTCCAGGATCAGGTCCATCTTGTTGAACACCAGCCAGCGCGGCTTGCCCGCCAGCTCGGGGCTGTACTTCTCCAGCTCACGCACGATGGTCACGGCATTTTCGGCCGGATCGGAACCATCAACCGGGCAGATATCCACCAGATGGATCAATACGCGGCAGCGCTCGAGGTGTTTGAGGAAGCGAATACCCAGGCCGGCGCCTTCGGCTGCGCCTTCGATCAGACCCGGGATATCTGCGATCACGAAGGAGCGGGAGTTCTCGCCACGTACTACGCCCAAGTTCGGCACCAGGGTAGTAAAGGGATAGTCAGCCACTTTCGGACGAGCGGCAGAGACGGCGCGGATAAAGGTGGACTTGCCGGCATTCGGCAGACCCAGCATACCGACGTCGGCCAGCAGCAGCAGCTCCAGCTTCAGGGTACGCACTTCACCTGGAGTACCGTTGCTCTTCTGGCGCGGCGCCCGGTTGACCGAGCTCTTGAAGCGGGTGTTGCCAAGACCGTGGAAGCCGCCTTTGGCGACCAGCAGCTTCTGCTCGTGGTGAGTCAGGTCACCCAGCAGTTCGCCGGTATCTTCGTCGGTCGCACGGGTACCGACCGGCACACGCAGGATCTTGTCCTTGCCGCGACGACCGGTACAGTTGGCGCTCTGACCATTCTCGCCACGTTCGGCGGCATGGAAGCGCTCAAAACGGTAGTCGATCAGGGTGTTGAGGTTCTCGTCGGCAACCAGATACACGTCGCCACCGTCACCACCATCACCGCCATCCGGACCACCGTTGGGAATATATTTTTCACGGCGAAAGCTTACACAACCGTTACCACCGTCACCGGCATCGACTCGAATCTGGACTTCATCAACAAACTTCATAGGTAACCGTCACCTTAATTCGAAAAACCGATACGCAATTATAGTGGTACAGACCCCTGCGGGCGATACGCATCTTGCCTCACCGAGCCATCTCTGCACCCGGGTCATCTGCGTTCCGTTTTTTCGTCATCATTTCGGAAAAACAAAAGCCCCGCCTGTTGGCGGGGCTTCGGATCCTTGCGGTCCGTAATTACTCAGCAACGATGCTAACGTACTTACGATTCAGCGGACCTTTAACTTCGAACTGCACCTTGCCGTTCGCGGTAGCGAACAGGGTGTGGTCCTTGCCCAGACCAACGTTCTCACCAGCGTGGAACTTGGTGCCGCGCTGACGAACGATGATGCTGCCAGCCAGAACTGTTTCGCCGCCGAAGCGCTTCACGCCCAGGCGTTTGGCTTCAGAATCGCGACCGTTGCGGGATGAACCGCCAGCTTTTTTGTGTGCCATCTATCGGACTCCTCTAATTAAGCGCTGATGCCAGTGATTTTGACTTCAGTGAACCACTGACGGTGGCCCGCTTGCTTACGGTGGTGCTTACGACGACGGAACTTGACGATAGTCACTTTCTCGCCACGGCCGTGAGCCACAACTTCAGCTACAACCTTGCCACCTTCAACGAAAGGAGCACCTACTTTAAAAGTGTCGCCTGCAGCAACCATCAGAACTTCGTTGAAGTCGATGGTAGCGCCAGTCTCAACGTTCAGCTTTTCCAGACGAACGATTTGACCTTCGGCCACACGGTGTTGTTTTCCGCCGCTTTGGAATACCGCGTACATTTGATTAACTCCGTAAAGGCATGTCTTTTGCTCAAGGCAGACATGCACAAAAACCTATAACAATGGGCGGGCATTCTACGCAAATCGATCTGCTCAGGCAAGGCCATTTTCGCAAAAAGTTTATTTTGTGCGCATATCTGCCGCCGTGGATAAACGCTTAACTGTAACCCATTGTGAAATCGTGTAGAATCCCCAGCATTACTAAAAATCGCAGTTATTGCTGCTGTCACGTTACGAGACTTATGGACCAACAGACTATCCGTGCGCTCTGTGCCGCCGACATGACGGCGGTCAATGAACTGATCCTGGCCCGACTCCAGTCCGACGTTAGTCTGATCAATCAGCTGGGTTTCTATATTGTCAGTGCTGGCGGCAAGCGGATGCGCCCCATGCTGACTGTGATGGCCGCTCGCGCCTTGGGCTACGAAGGTGAGGATCACCTGAAACTGGCCGCCATTATCGAATTTATCCACACCTCCACCCTGCTGCATGATGACGTGGTCGATGAATCCGACCTGCGCCGCGGCCGCGAAACAGCCAACGCCCTGTTCGGCAATGCCGCAAGCGTTCTGGTGGGTGACTACCTTTACAGCCGCTCCTTCCAGATGATGGCCGAGCTCTCCAACCTGCGGGTGATGGAGATCCTCTCCGATGCCACCAACACCATAGCCGAAGGGGAAGTGCTGCAGTTGATGAACTGCAACGACCCGGATACCACCGAACAGAGCTACATGACGGTCATCTACTGCAAGACCGCCAAGCTGTTTGAAGCCGCAACCCGCCTCGCCGCCGTGCTGACCCATCAGCCCGAGCCCGTCGAGCAGGCGATGACCGACTACGGCAAGTATCTGGGGACCGCGTTCCAGATCATCGACGACGTGATGGACTACTGTTCCCAAAGCGAAGAGATGGGCAAGAACGTCGGCGACGATCTGGCCGAAGGCAAACCGACCCTGCCGCTGCTGCGTGCCATGGAAGTGGGCTCGCCCGAAGAGCGTCAGCTGGTGCGCGATGCCATCGAGCACCGCAACGGCATGGAACACCTCGACCAGATCCTAGCCATTCTCGATCGTACCGGCGCGCTGGAGTACTCCCGCATGCGTGCTCGGGAAGAGGCTGACAAGGCGATTGCCGCCCTCGCCATGCTGCCGGACTCCCGGCACAAGCAGGCACTGGAAACACTGGCCCACATGGCCGTGCAGCGCAGCGCCTGATCCCGTCACTGCTTCCATAAACAACAAGAGGCCCCATGGGCCTCTTGTTGTTTATGGCGTTTGCTACCAGCGGCTCACCATCCAGAGGATCACTGCGCCCGCCACCACCAGCGAACCGCCGATACGGCGCAACTGTTCTGGTGGCTGATCGCTCAGCAGCCGCAACATCTGCTGCCACCCTCTTGGCATCAGCAATGGCCCGAGCCCTTCAAACAACAATAACAGGCCAATCCCTGTCAGTATGGATGTCATCATTGTGCCCTTCTCCCGTCAAAAACCACCTCATCCGATGGTTTGGCAGACAAATAAAAGGGCCTGACAATGCAGGCCCTTGGCAAGACAACTCCGGCGATTACTGCTTGGTGCCGTGAGGAGACTTGAGATAGCGGAAGAACTCGCTGTCCGGCTTGATCACCATCAGCTCGTTGCCACCGGTGAAGCTCTTGCGATAGGCCTCCATACTGCGCACGAAGCTGAAAAACTCGGGGTCTTTCTTGTAGCTTTCGGCGTAGATCTTGGCCGCTTCGGCATCACCTTCACCGCGCAACTGACGCGCGTTACTCTCGGCATCCGCCAGCATGACGGTTACCTTGCGGTCGATATCGGCACGCAGGATTTCGGCCTTCTCGCGACCCTGTGAACGATGCTCACGGGCCACCGCAGTACGCTCAGCACGCATCCGCTGATAGATGGAGTTGGAGACCTCCACCGGCAGGTTGATCTGCTTGATCCGCACATCTACCACCTTGATGCCGAGCTCGGAGGAGCGCGCCATCTTCTTCAGGGCATCTTCCATCACGGTACTGCGCTCACCGGAGACGATGTCCTTGATGGTGCGATTACCGATCTCGGAGCGCAGACCGTTGTTGATCTTGCGCTTGAGCAGATCCTCGGCCTGCAGCTTGTTGCCACCACCGGTTGCCAGGTAGTACTTGGAGAAGTCCTCGATCTTCCACTTCACGTAGGAGTCGATGATCAGGTCTTTCTTCTCGGAAGTGACGAAACGGTCGGCCTGGCTGTCGATGGTCTGGATACGGGCATCCATCTTGCGAACCTGATCGATGAGCGGCACCTTGAAGTGCAGACCCGGCTCATAGAGACGGGGCTCACCGGAATCAACCCGCTTCACCTTGCCAAACTGCACCACGATCCCCTTCTGACCTTCATCAACGATAAAGACAGAGGAGAAGCAGACCATGGCAGCCACAGCGATTGCACCAATAGCTAGCTTTTTCATCTATCAGTTTCTCCCTGAGCTGAAGCGGTCACCGCTACGCAGCGGCATCGGAGTGGAGTTGGCACCCTCGTTGGAAACAGGCGCAGGCTCTGCTACCGGCACAGTCACAGGACGAGCCTGCTGAGCAGCTGACGGCTTGCCAGTCAGCTTGTCGAGCGGCAGATAGATCATGCTGTTGTTGCCAGCCGGCATATCAACAATGACCTTGTTGGCCTGCTGATAGAGCTCTTCCATGGTTTCCAGGTAGATACGGTTGCGAGTCAGCTCGGGCGCAGCCTGATACTGGGGCAGCAGCTCGTTGAAACGGGCCACTTCACCCTGTGCTTTCAGCACGATCTGGGACTTGTACGCTTCGGCTTCCTGCTCCAGACGCTTCACCTGACCACGGGCCTTGGGCTCCACTTCACGGGCATAGGCTTCCGCTTCACGGATGAAACGCTGCTCATCTTCCTGAGCGGAGATGGCATCATCGAACGCATCCTTCACCTCTTCCGGCGGACGCGCCGGCAGGAAGTTGACGTCGACGATCTGCAGACCCATCTGGTAAGGCTCGATGATGCCATCGATCACCTGCCAGGTCTCCTGACGCACTTTCTCACGACCTGTGGTCAGCACGTCATCCATCTTGGTGTGGCCAACCACGTAACGCAGGGCGCTATCGGTGGCCTGACTCAGACTCTCGTCGGCATTGGTCACGCTGAACAGGTACTGCTCCGGATTGACGACACGATACTGCACGTCCATCTCGACCCGTACCACGTTCTCGTCCTGGGTCAGCATGAAGCCGGACGCAGGCAGGGAACGCACGGACTCAACGTCCACCGGGATCACCTGATCGATGAAAGTCGGCTTCCAGCGCAGGCCTGGCTCGACGATATGGGAAAACTTGCCAAAGCGCAGCACCGCGCCACGCTCGGCTTCACGAATGGTATAGAGGCCGCTCACGACCCATACCACCACGGCGACAACCAGCGCGATGGAGATACCAAAGCGGCCCACATCGCCGCCAGATTTGCCACTGCCAAACAGGCCGCCAAAGCGACGACTCATCTTGCGCAGCATCTCGTCCAAATCAGGGGGTCCCTGATTCTTGCCGTTATTCCCCCAAGGGTCACGGTCTTTGCCGTTGTTACCAGGCTCATTCCAAGCCATCAGCGTCTCCATTAATACATGCAGATGGATATCATCTCTATCGGGTCACTGCTCGTTGACGAAACCGCTAGGCGGTTATCCTCATCAACGGATCAATGCCTGATAAAGCGTTGTAAATTCTCACCTTCCTGTTTCACGAGGCGGTTCCAGTCAGCCAGTTGCAGGCGGACTTCCAGCACAAAATCCCCCTCCTCGCTAAAGCCTTCCTGCTCGATCCCTTTCAACTGATAGAGCGCACTGCGCAATCTCGCAGCAGAAGGCGGCAGTTGCAGGGTGTGGTGCACCATGGAGCCGGCCAGCAATTCGGTCAGCGCCGCAAACAGATACTCACACCCCTCGCCGGTCTGGGCAGACAGCCAGACCCGCACCGGACGACCTTCATCATCCCGCTCCAGACCCGCCGGACGATCGGCCAGCTTGTCGATCTTGTTGCAGATCATCAGCTGGGGACGGTCATCCGCCTCGATTTCAGCCAGCACCTGTTGCACGGAGTCGATATTCTCCTGCATCTGCTCATCGGCACAATCCACCACATGGAGCAACAGGTCCGCTTCACGGGTCTCCTGCAGGGTCGCCTTGAAGGCCGCGACCAGATCATGGGGCAAGTGTCGAATAAATCCAACCGTGTCGGCCAAAATCACATCACCCACATCCCGGATCACCAGTTTACGCAGCGTCGGATCAAGAGTTGCGAACAACTGGTCGGCAGCATACACGCTGGCAGCTGTAAGTTGGTTGAACAAAGTGGACTTTCCGGCGTTTGTGTAACCAACCAGAGAAACTGTCGGTACTTCATTGCGGTTGCGGGCACGTCGCCCCTGCTCCCGCTGTTTTGCCACCTTGTCGAGCCTGCGCAAAATCGCCTTGATGCGCTCGCGCAACAGGCGTCGGTCGGTTTCAAGCTGGGTTTCACCCGGGCCACGCAAGCCGATCCCGCCTTTTTGACGTTCAAGGTGGGTCCAGCCTCGCACCAGACGGGTAGAAAGATGGCGCAACTGGGCCAGTTCGACCTGCAGTTTACCTTCATGGGTACGGGCGCGCTGGGCGAAGATATCGAGGATCAGACCGGTGCGATCCACTACCCGGCACTGGAACAGACGCTCCAGGTTACGCTCCTGGGCAGGGGTCAGGGCATGGTTGAAGATGACGACGTCGGCATCCAGCATCTGGACTTGATACGCAATCTCTTCAGCCTTGCCACTGCCGACAAAATACTTGGCGCTGGGCGCATTGCGGCTGGTAGTGATGACTCCCAGTGCATTGACGCCAGCCGAGCTCACCAGCATTTTGAGCTCTTCCAGATCCTCCCGCTCACCCTCATCACTGAAGTTGACGTGCACCAGAACGGCCTGTTCGCCAGCTTCATAACGGTCAAACAAGCGCTTGCTCCTTAACAGGTTTCATGATGAATCTGAGTTGGCGAGTCGACTCACCCCGGGATATCACGCCTCGGCATCACCCTGCTCATCACCGGCGCCACCGGCAGCCTGCTGATGATGGTTGACGGCACGGGCCGGAACCACGGTAGAGATGGCGTGCTTGTAGACCATCTGACTCACGGTGTTCTTCAGCAGAATGACAAACTGGTCGAAGGATTCGATTTGACCTTGCAGTTTGATGCCGTTCACCAAATAGATAGAAACAGGAATCCGCTCACGGCGCAGCGCATTCAAAAACGGGTCTTGGAGAGATTGCCCCTTAGCCATTTTTCTTTTCCTTATAGTTTGTTGTTTTTAAACACCGGATATTCAATATAACAACCTGATTATACAGGGAGTGTCAAGCCGCACCAGCGCGAGCAAGCACGCGGGCGAGGTTGTCAGACTCACCGGATTCCAGCCAGGTCACATCGGCCCAACCGCGCAACCAGGTCATCTGCCGTTTTGCCAACTGGCGAGTGGCAACAATGCCACGATAACGCATCTCATCATACTCTATCTCGCCGTTCAGGTAGTCCCACATTTGGCGATAACCTACACAGCGAATGGAGGGGAGATCCGGGGTCAGATCGCCACGAGCCATCAAAGCCTGCACCTCCTGCTCGAAATCCCCCTGCAACATCTTGTCGAAACGCTGTTCGATGCGTTGATGCAGCACGGCGCGATCGCTCGGGGCGATGGCAAACTGCTGTACCCGATAGGGCAGCCCCTCCCCCTGCACCTGGGTCAGCTCGGTGAGGGTCTTGCCGCTGATGCGGTAAACCTCGAGCGCCCGGCTGAGCCGCTGCGGGTCATTGGGATGAATACGCGCCCCGGCGACCGGATCGATACGCACCAGCTCATCGTGCAGCGCCTGCCAGCCAAGACGGGCAGCTTCCTCTTCTATTCCGGCCCGAATAACAGGGTCGGCAGAAGGGAGCGGAGAAAGCCCTTCCAGCAACGCCTTGAAATAGAGCATGGTACCGCCCACCAGCAGCGGAATGCGGCCGCGGTCGGCGATCTCTTTCATCTCCCGCAGGGCATCCTTGCAAAAATCGGCTGCCGAATAGCTCATGGCGGGATCGAGGATATCGATCAGCCGGTGCGGGGCTAGTGCCAGTTCATCGGCGGTCGGCTTGGCCGTACCTATATCCATGCCGCGATAGATCAGCGCCGAATCGACGCTGATGATGTCGCAGGGCAACACCTGACACAGTTCAATGGCGAGATCCGTCTTGCCGGAGGCCGTCGGCCCCATCAAAAAAATTGCGGTCGGCAAGTCACTCGCCATGTTCAAACTCCTCAAGCACAGCCGCCAGCGAGAGCGGGCGGACCATGCGAATATCTGCCAGTTGGTCACTGAAATCGGCCACAAGTTCCGTCAGCAAACGACTGGCAGTTGAAAAATCGTATATTTTTTCGCGGCTTATCCCCTGCTCCACCAGCCATTGGCATAATACTTCAGCCAGCTGGCCAGCATCACTGTCAGATCCGCCCTCGATAATTTGCAGCAATTCGGGTAACAGGCGCACCAAATCGGTCTGACGCAGCAGAGCAGGTACCCGCGTCAGGATCATGGTGTCACGCCCCCCGCTTTTCAACTCCAGTCCCATCCGTTTCAGCAGCCTCTCCTGCTCTTCTACCAGCGAACTCAAGTTCTTCGGCAGCTTGAAGGAGACAGGCAACAGCAGCGGCTGAGCCGCCAGCCCCTGGCCCCAGGTCTCCAGCAGCCAGTGGCGCAGCAGCAGACGCTCGGCCCGTACCAGCGAGAGCAGCGCCAGCTGACCATCCCGCTCGAACAGCAGATAGGCCTGTTCCACCAGAGTGAGTGCCCGGCACCCTCCCTGTTTGGGGGCAGCCTGGATGGCAACCCCCGGCTCGGAGGCTGAAGCGGTTGTGGCAACGGGCAGTGTGGTAAGCAATGCCCCCATGCCACGCATCGCCTCCCGGCTCGGCGGCTCGGGTGGTTGATAATTACTGGCCCGGCCTGCACTACCGCCGCCCCCTTCCCGCACCTGTGCAGGCGCCCGATAGCTGTGTTCGGCGCCATACCACTCGGTACGCGGTGCCTGACCGGGATATTCGATCTGCGGGCTGACCGGCAGCTCGACAAGCGTCTCGGCCAGCGGCTGCTCTTGCTCATTGACGGCGTGGCCTTCGCGGCGCAAGGCGGTAAAGAGTGCCTGAAAGATAAAGTCGTGGATCAGCCGCGCCTGATGGAAGCGCACCTCATGCTTGGCAGGGTGAACGTTGACATCCACCTGACGGGGATCCAGCTCGATATAGAGCACATAGGCTGCAAAGCGGTCGGCGGGCAGCAGCTCGTCATAGGCCTGACGGATGGCGTGATTGATGAGCTTGTCGCGCATCATCCGGCCATTGACATAGGTGTATTGCAGATCGCTCTGCGGTCTGGCGCCCTCGGGGGTCGCCAGCCAGCCCCACAACCGCACGTCGCTGTGTTCGCTCTCGACAGCCAGCGCATGGTGCATGAAGGGGGTACCGCAGACGGCAGCAAGACGCCGCTCCTGCTCAGGCACAGTATTGGCAGCCTTGTACTGGCGCACCACCTTGCCGTTGTGGCGCAGGATCAGGGTGACATCGAAGCGGGAGAGCGCGATGCGGCGCACCAGCTCGTCGATATGGGCAAACTCGGTCTTTTCGCTGCGCATGAACTTGCGCCGCGCCGGGGTATTGAAGAAGAGATCCACTACCTCCACCGTGGTGCCCACCGGATGGGCCGCCGGTTTGACGGTGACGCTCATCTCGCGCCCTTCGGCCTGCGCCTGCCAGGCTTCGGCCTGCTCGGCGGTGCGGGAGGTGAAGGTGAGACGGGAGACCGAGCTGATGGAAGCGAGCGCCTCGCCACGAAAGCCCAGGCTGTTGATCCCCTCCAGATCATCGAGGGTCGCCACCTTGGAGGTGGCGTGGCGCGACAACGCCAGCACCAGCTCATCTTTGGCAACGCCACAGCCATTATCACGGATACGGATCAGCTTGGCGCCACCCTTGTCGATATCGATTTCGACCCGGTCGGCGCCCGCATCCAGACTGTTTTCCACCAACTCCTTAACCACGGAGGAGGGCCGCTCCACCACCTCTCCGGCGGCAATCTGGTTGGCCAGAATAGGTGGCAAAATACGGATCGGCATCGCTTGCTCCCGCTCAGTTATTGCTTGGGAATATAGAGCACCTGCCCTATCTGAATTTCCCGTGACTTGAGTTTGTTGATCTCCGCCAGTCTCGCCTGACTCACGCCGTACTTCTCAGCCAGGCGCGAGAGGCTCTGACCGCGCGTGACCACGTGGCGGATCATCTGCGACTTCTCGTTCTCCTGCACGCTGGTGACCGGGGCGCCAGTCTCTTTGGCCGCCTCGGAGTAAGGTTTGATTACCCCGGCACCGGAAGAGCTGCCAGAAGCGCTTCCACTGTCGCGCACCGTCGCCGGCATCCGGTTGGTCACAACCGGCTGGGGCTGCACTGGAGCCGGCTTGCTCGCAACCTGCTTGGCTGGCGCAGGTTTGCTGGCAGCCACCTGTTTGTGAGTCGCAGCCGGGGCGCTGGCGACCCCCTTGCCGGTGAGCATGGCCCCCTTGGTCGGGTGAGCACGGTAGTAGTTGCGGATACCTTCGAAAATGGCGCGAGCCAGCTGATCCTGATAGCTGGCGGTAGCCAGCAACTGCTCTTCCGCATGGTTGGAGATAAAGCCGGTCTCAACCAGCACAGAGGGAATGTCAGGGGCTTTCAGCACCGCCAGACTGGCGTGCTCCGGCGCTCTCTTGTGCAGCCGTGCCACCTTGCCAAGCGAACGCAGGATCTGGCGGCTGACGTCATAACCCTCGGCACGGGACTTGTCCATCGAGAGGTCGAGGAAAGTCTGCGCCAGATAGGGGTTGGGATCCGATTCGGCCAACACCTTGCCGACACCGCCCAGCAGCTCACCCTGCTTCTCCTGCTTCTCCAGCCAGCTGCCCATCTCGCGGTTGGCACGGTTGGTCGAGAGTACCCAGACCGAGGCGCCACGCGGGGTGGAGTTGTGGAAGCTGTCCGCGTGCACCGACACCAGCAGGTCGGCCTTGGCCTTGCGCGCAATCTCGGAACGCTTGTTGAGATCGACGAAATAGTCGCTGCGGCGGGTCAGCACGGCGCGCATGCCCGGCTCACGGTCGATCAGTGCCGCCAGTTTCTGGGAGACCGCCAGGGTCACCCGCTTCTCATAGGTGCGGCGCGGGCCGATGGAGCCCGGGTCTTCACCGCCGTGGCCCGGGTCGATGGCAATCACCACCCCCTTGCCCTTGCCGCCAACCGGCGTGGACTGCACCGCGGCGGCCGAGCGCTTCTCTTCATAGGGAAGGTCGATCACCAAACGGTGACCATAGGGGCCGGCAGGCGCCAGCGGAAAGACCACCGGCTTGATGGCGGAGCTGAGATCGAGCACCAGACGTAGCCCCCCCTTCTCCAGCGGCGAACTTTCACGAATTTTACGCACCAGTTCGCTGCTGTTCTCGACTCGGGCCAGATTGGTGGCGTTGCTCGCCCCTTTCATGTCGATCACCAGCCGATCGGGGCCAGTCAGGGTGAAATAGTTGAAATCGGGGGCGCTGCTCATGTCGAGCACCACCCGGGTGTTATCAGGTGATGGCCAAATCCGCACGCTCTTGAGCTGATTAGCCCAAGAGGGTAACGCCATCAGAGAGAGAGCAATAGCAAGGATCAAACGCACGTGGATGACAACCGTTCCAGAATAGCTTCGCCAGTAGCAGAGCGAGCCTCAATCAGAGCTTCGCGCTGCTCGCCTACATAAGTGAGGGTGATCTCGAGATCAGGCGCGGGCAACCAGCCTTCACCCTTCTCCGACCACTCCACCAGACAGAGGGTATTGGCGGCAAAATAGTCGCGAATTCCCATGAATTCCAGCTCTTCCGGATCGGCCAGACGATAGAGATCGAAGTGGTAAACCTGCCACCCCTCCAGCTCGTAGGGTTCAACCAGGGTATAAGTCGGACTTTTCACCTTGCCCTGATGGCCAAGCCCCTGCACCCAGCCACGAGTCAGGGTTGTTTTGCCAGCCCCGAGCGTCCCGTGCAAAAACACGGTCGTCGCCTGCTGGCAAGCCTTTGCCAGACGGCCTCCCAGAGCCACTGTTGCTGCCTCGTCCGGCAGTGTCATCATCAACTGTTTTGCCATGTTCTTCTTTTTTAACTTGTTATGGTGTCGGGATTAACCAGCTTGCGGATAAAGGGCAGCAGATCTGATGCCAGCATGCCACGCTCTCCGTCAGCAGCAGCCAGATCGGCTGCCTCGCCGTGGATCACGGCCCCCAGCCAGGTTGCCAGGGTGGCAGACCAACCCTGAGCCAAAAGGGCGGCGATTATACCAGATAACAGATCGCCCATGCCGCCACTTGCCATGCCGGGATTGCCTTCATTGCACAAGGCAAGCCGCTCGCCATCATAGATGAGAGTCCCCGCCCCCTTGAGCAGCACCACTCCACCGTAACGTTGTTGTAGCGCCCGCACGGCGGCAAACCGGTCTGCTTCAATCTCGGCAATGGAACACCCCAGCAGCCGCGCCGCTTCGCCAGGGTGCGGAGTGAGCACCCAATTATCCTGATGGCGGGGAGATTGCGCCAGCCAATTCAACCCGTCGGCATCCAAAACCAGCGGCAATTGCCCAGTAAGGTGGCGGGCAAACTGCTGTCTGCCCCACTCCCCCTGACCCAGACCGGGGCCAATGACCCGAACCGAGGCCCAACCGTTATCATCTTCTCCCTGCAGGCTCATCAATTCAGGCTGATAGAGGCTGACCGGCGGCAACGCCGGGTGCTGGCTGACTCGCACCAGACCGGCGCCTGCCCTCAGACAGGCCCGGGCGGCCAGCACAATGGCCCCCTGCATGCCGCACTCCCCGCCCACCAGCAACACCTTGCCGTGAGAACCCTTGTGCGAGGAGCGCTGACGCGGGGTCAGCAAGGATTGCAGCACCGGATAATCGAGCCGCCATGCTGCGGGGGGAATCTCCTCATCAGACATGACACCAAGCGGGTCACAATCGAGCTGACCGGTCACATCGACCCCGTCAGCGGTGAGCAGCCCCTGCTTGATACCGATAAAGGTAAGAGTTCGGGTCGCCCGCACGGCAGCCCCCATGATCCGGCCGGTATCGCCGTTGAGGCCAGAAGGAAGATCGACCGCCAGCACAGGTGCAGCCAACTCATTGATTGTTGCGACGATCTTTGTCAGTAACGGAGCGAGGGGTGTACTGACACCGGTGCCAAGCAGGGCATCGACAACCAGATCGGGAGGAGGAAATAGCGCCTGATCGAACTGCTCTGCCAGCCAGACCTCACCCCCAGCCGCCAGCCAACTGCCGGCGGCGATCCTGGCATCCCCTTTCAGCTGGTCGGGAGAGCGGGCGGCGATCACCACCGGCTCAAGACCGCGCTCACGGGCAAGGCGGGCCAGCACATAGCCATCGCCGCCATTGTTGCCGGGGCCGACAAAAATCCACCAGCAGTTGCTTGCTGGCCAGTGGCTGCTGGCATAGGTGCAAAGCGCCAGCCCTGCCCGCTCCATCAGCGCATAAAGGGATTGCCCCTCACGCTCGGCCCAGCGCCGCTCCCGCGAGCGGATCTGTTCAGTCGACCACAGCCCCTGTGATAGACTGCTTCCCACTTTTTTGCACCAAGCGTCCCCGATGACCTCTACCATGATGGCTCCCGATCTGCTCTCTTTCGCTCCAAGTGCTCAAGTGCCGGGATGCCATGCAGCATGACAACACCTGATTTCAACCAGCTGGCTCAAGATATCAAGCTCTGGGCGAGCGAGCTAGGATTTGACCAGGTTGGCATCACCGATACGGATCTGCGGGCCGAAGAGCCGAAATTGCAGGCCTGGCTGGACGCCGGTTATCACGGCAGCATGGATTACATGGCGCGTCACGGCATGATGCGCGCTCGCCCCCATGAGCTGCTGCCGGGCACCTTGCGGGTCATCTCGGTGCGAATGAACTACCTCCCCTTCGAGGCGGGCTTTGCCGCCACCCTGCGCGACCCGACTCTCGGCTATATCAGCCGCTATGCCCTCGGCCGCGACTACCACAAGGTGCTGCGCAATCGCCTCAAACAGCTGGGTGACCAAATCGAAGCGCGATGCGCCGAGCTGTTTCAAGGCACGTCTGACACCCTTGGTGAGTGGCGCCCCTTTGTCGACTCCGCTCCCGTGCTGGAGCGGCCGTTGGCTGCCAAAGCGGGCCTCGGCTGGGTTGGCAAACACTCACTGCTGCTCAATGAGTCAGCCGGTTCCTTCTTCTTTTTGGGGGAGCTGCTGGTAAGCCTGCCACTCCCCATCGATGCGCCGGTGGAAAAAGAGCAGTGCGGCAAGTGTGTCGCCTGCATCAACATCTGTCCCACCGGCGCCATTGTCGCTCCCTATGTGGTGGATGGTCGCCGCTGCATCTCCTATCTCACCATCGAGAACGACGGCCCTATTCCGGAAGAGTTCAGGC
>NZ_CAWNWX010000036.1:0-11400 GCF_963878195.1 Aeromonas sp. HMWF016 | reverse complement strand
GAGCAAGGTAAAACAACCTCTTATAAAGAGTTGAATATTAAAGCAAACGATTTCCGCTCTATATTGACACATGCAAAGAAATCATTAATAGGAATAATTTCCGAAGTTAACTGTGAAAGCATCGCTGCCATATTAGGTATTTTAAAACTTGGCGCTACTTATGTTCCGCTAGATACAAAGTCCCCCGTGGATAGATTAAAAATTATGGTGTTAAACTTAGGGCTTGATACCATAATCGTTGATTCAAATATTGCATTGAAATTTAAGGATTTGTTTGATTCCTGCCCGTTTAACAAAATTGTGATCTTTGGTGATGATAATTATCGAGAGCTTAAATCAGCATTTTTGAAAAATGAAAACACAGTGTTCTTCAATGATTTTTTATTATCTGAATGCCGTAAGGTTAATATGTCTACACATACAAAGCCCCAGGTTAGTGATGATCTTGCTTATGTATTACATAGCTCGGGATCAACGGGTATTCCTAAAGGGATTATGTTAACTCACCGGAATGCCAGAACATTTGTAGATTGGATGCAAAAAGAGTTTAAACTGACAAAAAATGATATTCTCATGTCAAGAGCACCTTTTAAATTTGACCTATCCGTGTTTGATATATTTAATACTTTAGCTGTAGGGGCTAAAATTGTCTGTTTTGACTGGAATAAAAAAAGAAAGAGAGATCAAAAACATATTGATTATGTTAATCTAATGATAAAAGAAATGGCCTCAGTTATTTACACAACGCCTTCTACACTCATCACCCTATTAAACAGAGGAGGGTTAGGAGATCAAAAAACATCGCTAAGAACAATTATGTATGCCGGAGAGCCATTTCCCATCCCTCAACTTATAGAGCTGAAATCCCGTCTTAAAGAAGCCAAAATAGCGAACATATATGGTCCAACGGAAACAAATATAATAACTTATTACTGGGTGAATGAGGTAAACGAAAACTGGACATCAATCCCCCTAGGAAGAGTTGTAGATGACACTGAGATTTTAGTGGTAAATGAAGCGGGCAATAGAGTGTGTGATGTTAATGAGATCGGAGAGCTATGGTGTCGTGGAGGAACTGTAACTCTTGGGTATATCGGCCTGGATGACCTGACTAGCCAGTGTCTAGTTAGTAGCCCATTTCACTCTTATCCTGCAAAATACTGGAAAACGGGGGATTTTGGATATTTAGATGAAAATGGAGACTTACATTATAAAGGTCGAAAGGATCATATGATAAAGCTAAATGGTTATCGTATTGAGTTTGGTGAAGTAGAATCAGCAATGTCAAAATTAAGCGAGATTTTTGAATCTTGCGTAGTACACTATAAGAACGCGCTGGTGTGTTGCTATTCAACAAAAGATTATAAAACAATTCCCTCCTCATGTATTGTCGATGCCTTGAAGCCTTTGTTGCCTGAATACATGATACCAAAGGAGTTTAAGCATTATGATGAACTTCCAAAAACATCATCAGGAAAAATCGACCGAATCTTACTTGAACAGGAAGTGAAAATATGAATATTACACAATTGAAGGATATTATATTTTCAGGAAATCGCGCTTGGGAGTTAATGTATTTTGATGAAGTGCAAGAGACAGGTAAATATCAAATCACCTTTACAGAAAGTCCTGATAGACCATATTTAAATTGTGCTCATATAATTTACAACTTGACTGAAGAGGATATTAGCACTGTAGAGTTTTATTTTTCATCCCGAAATGAACCGTCAAGGATATATATAACAGATCTCTTCAATGCAGATTTTCCCAACAAGCTTTCTGAACGACTATATCAGCAAATTGTCAGCGATGAAGAGTTCTGGTATGAGCTGAAGATCGACCGAAAATATAACATATATGACTATTTCAAGGGACCTCAACTATCGCTAAATTTAAGACAAGTAAATATCCACACTGATGAATTAGATGAGTTTATGGCGTTAAACAAGCGTTGCAATGGATTATCAGTCCAGCAGGTGAGGCACAGTCTTGATAAAGTAAGATGTTTTGATAATTTATCCTTGGATAAGACCCTTGATCTTTATTCAATATACATAGATAACAAACTGGTTGCTACAGGTGCACTGACATGTATTGGAGATAAATGCTTCTTCTCCGAGGGAGCAACACACCCTGACTACAGGAATCTTGGGTTGCATTCCGTTCTGGTTGCTCATCGATTAAACATCTGTAATGAGCGAAAAAAGAAGAAAGCTTATGTCTGCTGCGACACAGAAGCATATTCGAATCACACTTTCAAAAAATTTAATTTCAAACATATATTTACTCGCCAGTTATGGGAGAAAGATCTTGACTTCAATGGCGAATAATGAGGTTGGCGGTTACGCTAAAGCACTTTATTATTGTGTTGTTGCTTGTCGATGTCATTATGAAGCGAACGGGGGGAATGTTGAACTTTTTTTGAATTACTATCCCGACACCTGACGACAATTTTTATTTGTGCGCTAATTTTTGCATTAAAACGGAGTTTAAATAGACATTGTAATTACCTTAACTTGATTTTAAGGTCGTCTTCCTTGTGATGGGAAACTTTCTCTGGTATCTCAGGGCGTCACTGGCCTTACTGTATTCGTATAAATTAAGTGAAGCCTGCCGACTGGCCCCTCTTGGGTATGTTGAGCTCCCCCTGAACCTATTTCTTGGTTATGTTTTTTTTCTGTGAGTACGCAACAGCATACAATATTGTCGGTATTAGCCTCGCTTTTATCGGTATAGCTCCATTAACAATTCCACAAGTATCAATTTATACAATGAAAACATCGTTAAACCCTGTGCTATCAAAGTACAAAAAATGAAAACTCAAAATGAGGTGTAATATGAATCCAGTTCTCGAACGTTCTTTTGTTAATATGAATCTGAATGAGCAAAGGAAAACCATCTCTGCCATTTGTGCAGAAAGTCCTATGTTTGACTTTTCGGCTGTGCGTCTGAACGAAAGGCAACTCGTCGACAAGTCAGGACATCATGTTATTGATTTTGCGTCACAGGACTACTTGGGGCTGACTTTTAATGATGATGTCGTAAATGCATCAATTTCCGGAACAAGAGATTTCGGGACCGTTGTTGCCTGGTGCAGACTGGTTGGTACGGTGGAGGTGTTTAACCAGGTTGAGCAGGAAATTGCAGAATTGGTAGGCACAGAGGCTTGCAGCATTTTCGCATCTACGACACTGTTGAATCATGGGGTGATTCCGGCATTAATGGGGAAAGATGGCGTATTATTTTTGGAAAAATCAGCCCACATGACGATGTATGAAGGGGCCAAGATAGCACGGGATAGTGGTTCAAAGCTGTGTAATTTTAATCTGAATGATTTGGAACAACTGGAAGACTTACTTATCGAGAATCAGCATATCAGTAAGAAATTAATTTGTGTTGATGGTGTTAATTCAATGACAGGGGATTATACAGATCTGCCCAGACTCGACAAACTGGCGAAGAAATACAACGCATTACTGTATGTTGATGATGCACATGGATTCGGTGTCGTTGGGGAAAAACCTGATGTTGAATATCCTTATGGAAAAAGAGGTAATGGAATCGTAAACTACTTTGGCCTTGATTATGAAAACATTGTTTACATTGGATGTTTTTCAAAAGCTTACGGAAGTTTTGGTTCGTTTATCTGTTGCAGTCACAACCTGAGACGTTACTTAATCTCCCAAGCGACACCGCATGACCTTGGTGGCGCGGGTCCGGCTTCTGCAATGTGTGCGGTGCTGGAAGGATTGAAAATTAACGCGTCGCAAGGTGAGTTTTTGCGAAGTAAAATGTCAGAGTTAACTCGCATGGCCATAAAGGGGTTGACCGAAATAGGCTTTGACACATCTAATGAAACGGGTTTTCCAATTATATCCGTGAAAGTTGGGAGTGGTAAAGATATGATTAAAGCATCAAGAGTGTTGTATGAAAACCATATTCTTCTAACTTTAGCACCTTATCCTATGGTTAAAAAGGGAAGTGAGGCTTTCCGCATCACTATTACAGCGACAAATACAAGCCATGATATTGCCCAATTAATTAAGGCATTTGAAGAGTTAAAAAATATTGGCTATTCATCATCATTGTTGCAGCGTAATAATATACAGTAATTATATCCGTGCTGAACTCACTTTATCATCTAAGTCTAGCGAGTTCAGCCAGTCAGCTAGGCTGCGTTCTTAAAGTGATGAAGGGCGTTGTTGCCCAAATCAGCCAGCAAGTCATGACTTCCCTGCCCCAGGTGACCGCTACACTTGGGGCTTTCTGACAGGT
Organism: Aeromonas sp. HMWF016; assembly: GCF_963878195.1. Taxonomy (NCBI): domain Bacteria; kingdom Pseudomonadati; phylum Pseudomonadota; class Gammaproteobacteria; order Aeromonadales; family Aeromonadaceae; genus Aeromonas; species Aeromonas sp. HMWF016. Next base: position 7,125 of record NZ_CAWNWX010000036.1, on the reverse strand, counting down.
AGCCCCAGGGTATTCAGTTTGTTTATGGCGCTGACATACGCCATGACTTCTCCCACTTGGACGTTGTAGTTACGCAGACTGATTTTCAACTGCTTGAACCGATACATCGCTGTCTCTGCCAGCGAGCGACGGTGGTATCCCGATATCTTCTTCCAGTGCGCCAGTCCTTCCTTGCGCATCACCAGCATTGCGTCATGTCTTGGGTATCCCTTTTTCCATAACCCCGCACTCTTGCGAGGCGGGATACATGAACCACGGTTAATCAAAGACTTGCTGTATTGAGGCCAGTTGATGATGGGGTGAAGCGACGTGCCCATGATGCAGATTTGAAGAGGATGGTGGTGATCAGATCACCGAGTCCTCAGTTAGTTCCATTCAAGTTGCATCGATTTGGGAAACAACGCCACACAATCAGCATCAGAAGATGTGCATAGGCTTTATAGAGCGGAGACAGATACAGAAAATCGACCACTGTCAGCTTAGTGCAGATATCAAAGGGAGGCATCGGCCTCCCTTGTTTATTACAGCTCTCCGCTTACTGCACTACCACCAAACTCTTTATTCGCACCTGCGGTCCTGGTGACTCTGGAGGAGCCCAAATTCTATTTGGTTGCCGGTGCGGCTTTAGCTGCCGGAGCTTTGGCATGATGCTTGGTTTTATGATGCTGTTTTTTCACGACTTTGGTTTGAGTTGCTTGCGGGGCTGCAGCCTTGGTCGGTGTAGCTGCCATGGTGAAACCAGAGGTCAGGGCGAAAACTGCAGCTACTGCCAGGGGGATGATCTTTTTCATGGTCACTTTCCTCATTAGGGTGATGGAGCCGTTCTCCATGACTTCATCCTACGACCAGGCACGACGAACGTCCGTGTGTAGTTGGTGACGATATGTATCCAAATGTACAAGTCGCACACTGCAACTTTATGAGATGCCGATGGAATGGTGTTGTTAACGCCTTCCGCGAATAATGAGGAGTCGTTAGGATATGCAATACTAACAAGCGTGATTGCACCTCACTGTTGCGGCAAGATAATCAGTATTTGTGCTCATAAAATGACTTTTGCGGTGGGAATACATGGATCCAGTACAGCAACAAAAGTTGATTGAACAACTCATTCCCCAGCTGCGGAAAAAGAATTTCGCAGACATTTTTGCACAACTCACAGAGTCTGAAAGTAATAACGGACGCTTTCTGCTCAAAATGGAGCTACAGCGCAAATGCGCCTCCTGCCGCAGGGTCATCGATATGCGGGACGCCCTGGCAGATGAGTGTCAAGTATATGAATTCAAAGGCATGATCCACTTCATGCCGGCAGAGGCTATCAGCCTGTTCCAGAGCCAGTGCTTCATTTACCGTGATGACTACACGATGGGTGTCTACGAGGTGATGCAGCAGTGGCAAAAACAGCGGCAACAGGCCCGGGTAAAAGGCAAAGCCACGGCGCAGGCCAACCCTTTCCAGCAATATGAAGTCAAAACTATCCCATTCGCCAGTTATTACGGCCGTCGCCAAGAGCGTATGCATATCAGCTCCCCTGTAGAAGTCAGGCTCAAGGATGGAGCCAAACTCCTGGCCAAAACATCGGATCTTTCTCCTGAAGGCATTCGTATCTCGGTGCCTTATCTACCGACCTATCAAACCGGTGATCAGGTAGAGGTTATCTTTACCGGATTGGAGCACGACAGCGCCAATCCACTATTACAACAACCAGTGCAGTACCAGATTCTGGGTGAGGAGAATAAAGAGGGGCGCTGCTGGCTAATACTGATCCGCACTGGTGACAACCCGGCCTTTGATACCTTTATCAAAGAGTTCATCAAAGCCAATAAAGGCCATCATCGGATAAGCGTCGATCACCTGCTTTCCGCTGCGATCATCAAGGGACACGAGCAGTTCTATCTACCGCGCATGACAGGCATACCACTCTTTTTTAGTTCGGGTGCAAACCCCAAGCTGGAGATAGCCCTGCGCAGCGAGAACAATCAGCACCTTCTCGAGTACTGGCGTGACGAAAAAAACCGTGACGCACTGGCAGGACTGTTTTCCACCGATCGGATGAAACGCCTCTGCCCGGCACCAGGTGCCACCAAAGAAACGCTGATCTACAGCTTTGCCCATACCGTGCAAAATAAAATCTACTTCTTCTCGGCAACATCAGAAGAGTTACGGCTAAGTGGTTTGACCAAACTGTTCTTTCAGGTGGGTGCCCATCGCCCCAGCTGGCGCGTCTATAAATTTTCACTGGAACTATGTGAGTTGGCAGAAGCGGATCTGGGCCAGATTGTCGGGCTCGAAGAGTCCCAATTACATGACATCCAGTTGCTTGAACGCATCAAACAGATAGGCTATTGCGGTTTATTGCAGGAGATTAGCCTCGACTCACAACGGGAAGAGTTCCGCCAGGAAGGAGGGACAATCAACAATCCCAACGAGTTGCAACGATTTGGCCACGAACAAGAGCCCATGCCTTTCGAGATCGAGCTGCTGCAATATGTTCAGCTACGCAAAGAACAACGCTACATCCACAAAACGGAGATAACCATCAGCCACAATGGCAGATCCTGGCAGGGCTTAACCCGTGATATCTCCGCCCATGGTATGCAGATTGAGCTAGAAGAGGCCTTTATCGGTGAGAAAAACGATGTGGTTACCATTGCCCTGCCCCGTCTGCAGGAGCTGGCCAAAACAATGGACTTGCTGCATCTGCCTTACCGGTTGGTCAGCCTCAACATGACCCGCACGGTATTGCACCTTTGCATTGAAGGAGATACCGCCCGCCACATTGGTCGACAGTTCTTCACTCTGCTTATCGAAAGTAACCAGAAAAAGCTGAAAACAGCCCCGGAGCACCGCCGCTATCGCGGACTTGCCAGGGCTCTACGCAATATTTACACCAGTCATCTTTTCAATACCCCGCTATACGTCAACAAGCTAAATGGGAGTGCGAAGCCGGCATCTATTGGCAAGTCTCTCAAACCACGTTCATTACAAAGAGTACTCACTGTTTGTACTGCAAATCCGGAGCATGGCAACCTCTATCCCCTGTTTCAGGGGGACTTGCTGAAAGAAGTGCTGATGACCCCGCTTCGTCATCAGGAACGAGATGACAAACCAAGGCAGGAAGAAGTCTACGTATCGTACGTGCAAACAAACTCAGGTTGGCCCCAAATCAAGAGCTGCCTCGCCAACTCGTTCAGCAACGTGCAAGAAAAGCGGCAATTTATCGAGCAGGCATTACAGCAGGGGGAGTTTTATTCAGTGTTGGTTGGCATATCCCGTACTGGCCGACCAGACATCAACTTCGTCGCCAACGAACTGGATACCATCGCTAAATTTGCTATCCACAAGGCAAAGAAGCTGGAGGAGGATCTTTGGAGCGTGGTCGGGGTCAGTGAACTGACCGATACGACGGAAGCCACGCTGTTCCGACTTGGTATCACGCAGCATTTAACCTAACGCCCCCTGACCAAGAGGCCAAGGTGCTGTCGAACCAACAGAAGCCAAGGTTTCGCCACAACAGCGCGAGCCGTCAGCTTCGGGTATGCAGGGATTTTTTGATCTCTTTGCGGCGACCACAGGAGAGTGTGGTGACTTTCCGGTAATACCAGATGCCGTGGGGACTGAGCTAGAGATTCATCGATGAGCGCCTCGTCGTCTACATGAAGTGGATGACCAAGGGCTTTAGGAAGGTAACTTATTGAATTGCAGAAACAAGTGGTGGCCCTACCAGCCACATCCCCGCACTCGAGTCCCCCGCCTTGGCTGCTACCTTCCGGTCCTGACCAGGTCGACGGGTTATCAATGCGAGAGGACCAATAGGACCACCGGCGAGGAGAATAGGCAAACTGGGCGTTCAATGCAACGGCTTTCTGCCCTCCAACAGATCGTTTGCCTTATTTTTCAACAAACTGGCCAATGGTTCAGCTAAACAGCATGAATTTCGCCCCCACCAGCAGCATCAGCAGGGCAAATGCCTGCTTGAGTCGCTGGGGGGAGAGTCTGTGTGCCAGTTTGGCCCCCACCCGGGCAAACTGGGTACTGGTTAGCACAATACCAATGAGGGCTGGCAGATAGATGTAGCCCACACTCCACTCGGGCAGATCCACATGCCCCCATCCTGCATAGAGATAGCTCAGGCTACCCGCCAGCGCGATCGGCATGCTGCAGGCCGCTGAGGCCGCTACCGCATTGCGCATCGGTACGCTGTTCCAGCTCAGATAAGGCACGGTGAGCGAGCCACCGCCGATACCAAACAGTGCCGACATCCAGCCGATAACGGTGCCTGCGATGCCGGTACCGAGCGCTCCCGGAAGATGGCGCTCCGCTTTGGGCTTGAGGTTGAGCCCCATCTGCAACGCCATAGTCCAGGCAAAGCAGCCAATGATGATGTTAAGGGTGCTGGCACTGAGCAGATTGGCGGTCATGCCACCAAGCCAGGCGCCAAGCAACATGCCAGCCCCAAGCCTGCGGATCATCACCCAGTCAACCGCACCGGCCTCCTGATGAGCCCGCAGCGAACTGAAACCGGTGAAGATCATGGTCGGCAGCGAGGTGCCAAGTGCCAGATGGGTGATGATATCGGGATCGACCCCCTGCGCATGAAAGCTCACCACCAACACCGGCACTATGATAAGGCCGCCGCCGATCCCGAACAGTCCGGCCAGGATGCCGGCGAAAGCCCCCAGCAGCAGATAACCCATAAACAGCATAAAAATTCCTTCCGAGGCGACGCCGACAAGCTGTGACGCGGACGGCGTGTAAAAGAAGAGATGGCCCTTGGGCCATCTCTTGTCTCTATCAGTTCAGGGGGATGGTGCCGTCCATCACCTTGTAGAAGGCCAGCACGGCACAACCGAGCAAGGCCGCGGTCATCCCCTGCTCCAGCCGGTTGAGGCCGCGCAGACCGTGGTGCTGGCGCGCCTTCCAGTAGATGAAGATACCCGGGCTGTAGAGCAGCGCCACCAGCAGCAGATACTCGACGCCAGCCGCATAAACCAGCCAGCAGCCATAGATGGTCGCCATCAGGGCCAGCAACAGATCACGCTTGCGCTGATGCGGTTGACCCTGATAGGTCTCCCCTTTCAGCGCCAGCTTGAGACCATAGGCACCTGAGAAAACATAGGGTACCAGCGCCGCCGAGGTGGCGATGTTGACCAACGCCAGATAGGTGCTGTTCTGGAAGTAGATGATGATAAGGAAAGTTTGCACCAGACAGGTGGAGCACCAGAGCGATACCTGCGGTGAGCCGTTCTTGTTCTCCTTGGCAAACCAGGCCGGGAATACCCCGGTCTTGCCCGCAATGTAGGGCACTTCAGCCGCTAGCACGGTCCAGCTCAGCAGAGCCCCCATCACGGAGATGACCAGACCGATGTTGATGAGCCAGGCGCCCCAAGGGCCGACTACCGCTTCCAGGATCATCGCGGTAGAGGGGTTCTTGAGCTGAGCCAGTTCAGGCTGGGTCATCACCCCCAGCGAGAAGAGGGTCACCATCACGTAGAGCGCCAATGCACCCAGCAGGGCCAGCACAGTCGCACGGCCGACATCCTTGCGATGGCGAGCACGGGCAGAGACCACGACCGCCCCTTCAATACCGATGAAGACCCAGAGGGTGACCTTCATGGTGGACTTGACCTGATCCATCACGGAACCGAGATCGCTGTTGCCATGACCCCAAAAATCCAGAGTGAAGGTTTTCATATTGAAGGCAAGCAGGATGGCCACGCTGAAAACGATGAGCGGCACCATCTTGGCGATGGTGGTCACGATGTTAACCAAGGCAGCCACCTGAACCCCGCGCAGCACCAGCGAGTGTACCGACCAGATCAGAATTGAGGCCAGCGTGATGGCCACCGGCGTATTGCCGTCACCGAAGATGACGTGATCCGGCGTATCGAAGAAGTAGCTGAGCGCGCTAAATACCACGATGGCGTAGGAGACGTTGGCCAGCAGTTGGCAGAGCCAATAACCCCAGGCGGCGTTGAAGCCGATGAAGTCACCAAAACCTGCCTTGGCGTAGCTGAAGATACCACCATCGAGATCCGGACGACGCATGGAGAGGTTTTGATAGACCAGCGCGAGGCAGATCATGCCGACCCCGGTAATGGCCCATCCCAGAGCGACGGCCCCGGCGCTGGCATGTGCAGCAATATTCTGTGGGAGACTGAAGACCCCGGCGCCGACCATGGAGCCGATCACCAGCGAAATGAGGGCGCCAAGCCCTAGTTTCTTGTCCATCTCAATCCTGTTTAATTAGGCGGCGGCAGAGCGTCCGTATTCATACTGCGCGCGATATGGGAGGGGCTGAAAATCCGGACCCCGTGAAAAAGGCGGCAACTATATTGCATGACTATTCCGACCGCAATCCCTCGCATCGTCAAACATGCACCACCTTGACCGCGCGCAATTTTACAGCACTGACCTCAAGGGCCTGTGAGCTGGTTCAAATTAACTGAGACCCATTGATATTTCTCATATTTCTGCCGCCATAGAGCGACCCGGATGGTGCCCATGCATCGCCATTCAGTACCTTGGGAACTCAAAAGAGTGCATAAAAAAGCCCTGACCACGAGGTCAGGGCTCAATGTAAATCTTGGTAAAGGTCTACAGACGCAGACCGCCGTCAAGCTCGATCATCCGACCATTGAGGTAATCGTTGGCAAAGATGAAGGCAACGGTGTCGGCCAGCTGCTGCGCATCACCCAGTTTGCCGACCGGAATAGCCTGCTGCATCCGGGTCATCGCCTCCGGCTTCATCGCAGCCGTCATATCGGTGGCGAATACCCCGGGGGCGATCCCCATCACCCGGATACCGTGGCGGGCAAGCTCCCGCCCCCAGGTCACCACCAGCGAAGCCACCCCTGCCTTGCTGGCGGCATAGTTGCTCTGGCCGATGTTGCCGGCACGGGCGATGGAGGAGATATTGATGATGACGCCCCCCTCCCCGCCGGTTGCCATCAGCGCGGCCCCCTCGCGCCCGCACAGGAAGGTGCCGGTGAGGTTGACGTCGATGACGCTCTGCCACTGGGCCAGGCTCATCTTCTCTACAAGCGCCCCCTCTTTCACCTTGATCAACATGCCATCGCGCAGAATGCCTGCGCAGTTGATCAACCCGTGCAACCGACCAAAGTG
>NZ_CAWNWX010000035.1:30608-55111 GCF_963878195.1 Aeromonas sp. HMWF016 | reverse complement strand
CACTTGCCCCAGCAGAGAGTAGAGGGCACCGAGCGCTCCCAGCCCGCCGATCAACCAGATCGCCCCCCCAACAGGCGTCATGGCCCCCACCTGAGGCAACAGGCAGAGCCCATGCCCCCAGCCCGCCAGATAGATGAGTGGCGCCAGCCGGTGGATCAGTCGAAAGCGGCCATAACTCACCAGCGCCAGCAAACTCACCACCACCAGCGCAATCAGCAGATAGAAACTCCACTCCCCCAGGGTATTGCCAAGGGCATGGAGCGAGATGCCATTCCCGGCACCAGCGCCCGTCCCAGCTGCGGCAGCGTTGGCCCCACGCCGGGCGGGACGGGTCAGCCAACCCGCCGAGACCGCCCACTTGGGCGCCTCCACCAGCAGCCAGTGAGCGGTCAGTGCCAATGCGCCGCCGATGGCCGTCTGGCGGTGCAATCGCAACATCCGATCCAGACCGCCACACCACACCTCCAGCTGTGGCAGACGCAACGCCAGCAACAGCGAAATGGCCATATAGGCCATCCCCAGCAGGCCCGTCAGCAGCAACATCTCATGGCGCCAGGGCCACACCCCGTTGGCATCCCCCGCATAACCCAGCCACCAGACTCCGACCGCCAGCAGCGGCAACAGCCACCACACCCGTTTACTCGTCATAACATGCTCCCTGGTTCCATCGCGGCAGGGCCTCGCCCCTGCTCATGGCGCCATTACACTCCCGTCCGGTCACAAGACTTTGCCAGAGGGGGAAGCTTGTGTGGCAATGTGTGACAAACGGAAACAATAGAGGGGCCGACTGGCCCCTCGTGATCTCGTTTGTTGGCTCGCCTCTTTTCATAGGGGATGGCGCAAAATCCATCTTTGCCGTGATTGACGATCTGCCAGCAAAAGGAATCAAATGGAGACGACACATATCTGCGGCGGGAAACCTGCTGCCCACACCCCCGGACCAGGAGCCCCCTTGCTTTCATCCACCGAACAACGCTTCTGCTCAAGCTGTCAGCGCGAGACCAACCATGTCGTGGTGCTGGTCGACAAATCCTTTGGCCAGCAGCTGACACCGGAGCAAAAGCGCAAAGCGTTTATCAAGGACTTCATTACCGGCTGGGCCGCCGGCCCCTTTCTGGCCAACATGGATCGCTTTGAACGCCACGCCATCTGTGAAAATTGTGGAAATAAAGTCATTGATGAATGAAGAATAAGGAGAAAAACGACTGATTTTTTGAGGGGTCGGCGACATCACGATGACAAACCGGCCCGGAAAATACGTTCCGGATACCCCGCCCGCTTCGCAGCCCGTGACCGGTGATAAAAAGTGAGGGGCCGACTGGCCCCTCATGCTCACGGCGCTTTCGAGGCCGCTCGCTTGCCCACCAGCCGGTGCAGCAACTTGTTGTATTTCGCCCAGGAGTGGATCAGCAGGAAGATGCCGAACAGCAGGACCAGAAACAGTTGCCCCACCTCGATGGCATCCAGCGAACCGATAAAGCTCTCATCCTCCTCCGTCTCCAGATAGTTGAACCAGGGTTGCAGCGCCAGAAACAGCCAGCCCCCCCAGGTCACCAGCAGGATCAGCAGATCCCGCAGCCGGTACTTCCAGCTGCGCCGGGCGCCGTTGCTGATGATCATCTCGTTCGCCAGCTTATGTTTTGTCACGGAACGACTCTCCCCTGTCAGGACTCTCCCACACAGCCAGCTGGCCACGGCGACGCAGGATCGCCTTGGGCACCGCCACCACTACGGTCACCAGATTGAGCAGCCAGTAGATAAGCGGATACCAGACACACCAGATAAAACTGCGGGCCATGCGCTTGTCGTAATGGTTGTCGATAAGGATGCTGACCCCGAACTGCAGCAGGCAGATAGCGGTCATCATCACCCCGGTCCACTGGAACAGGTGACCCACCGCCAGTCCGCTCACGTCAGGCTCAATCAGCCAGATCAGCGCCAGCAGCAACATGCTGTAGCACCAGGCAACACTGGAGAGATACTCCAGCAACAGCAGCCAGAAGCGGCGGTTGCGCCAGCGCATCGCCTGCAACCCGTAGCGCAGAAACACCTCGGCGCCCCCCTGCGCCCAGCGCAGCCGCTGCTTGTAGAGACCGCGTACCGTCTCCGGCATCAGCACCCAGCAGAGCGCCTGCGGCTGATAGTGGATGAGCCAGCCGGCCAGCTGCAGCTTCCAGCTGATGTCGATGTCCTCGGTCACCATGTCATTGCTCCAGCCACCGACCGCCTCGACCGCCTGCTTGCGAAAGGCCACCACCACCCCGGAGACGGTGAAGACGGTGCCGTAGATCCGCTGGGCCCGCTTGATGAGGCCGATGATGGAGCTGAACTCGCCGGTCTGGATCTTGCCGATGATGGTGGAGCGGGTGCGCACCCGCGGATTGCCGGTGACCGCCCCGACCCTCGGACTCTCGATGAAATGCTTCACCATCCAGCGCACCGCGTCATAGTCGAGCACCGCATCGCCGTCGATACCGACCAGGATCTCCCCGCTGGCCACGGTCAGCCCGTTGTTGAGCGCCATCGCCTTGCCCTGATTGTGCTGGTGGAGCACCGTCAAACGCGGATCCTGCAGCGCCAGCCGATCCAGCCGCGCGCCTGTGTCATCCTTGCTGCCGTCGTTGATGGCCAGCACCTCGAAATCGGGATAGCGCTGGCGCAGCAGGTGGCCGATGGTCTCCTCGACATTGGCCCCCTCGTTGTAGCAAGGCACCATTAACGTCACCCTGGGGTAATAGGGGAGCTCCAGCCCCCGCTTGGCCAGCGCGATATCCCGCCGCTCCCACTGAAAGTAGTAATAGAGCCCACCGCAGACCCACACCATGGCCATCAGACTGGGATAGGCCAGGGTAAAGATGGCTATCCCTTCCAGAAGCGCCTTCACCGCATCGCCTCCCCGTGGGTGGCTGCAGCGCCACTGACTGCGACCGGCGTCGCCGGCAGCTGGGCTGGCTGAGGCTGGGTCTGCACCGAGAAGACCGGCTTGAGCACCGCCGGATCCGGCTGGTTGTTGTGAAAATCATCCGGGTAGTAGCCAAAGTTGGTCACCCCCTTGCGCTGGATGATCTCCATCCAGCGCGCCAGCTCGGCATCGGGGATGGGCTGGTCGGTACGCCAGTTGCGGCTCTGCAGCTCGAACACCAGTCGATTGGCCGGCACCTGCGCCAGCGAATCCTCCGCCAGCCTGGCCAGCCACGCGTCGGGATTCTCTGCCTGCTCCATGTACGGCATGGCCATCACGGCGGTGTAGTCATAGGCCTTGGCAAATGCCGCCATGCTCTGGGCAAACCACTGCTGGGATTGCGGCTCGGTCACCAGCGCCGCATAGATGTTGCGGGCAGTCTTGAGACCGTCGGCGCCCCCCTGCCGGTAGCGGGCGGCGGCATCGCGCAGCGCCATGGTGAAATCGATCAGCAGATCGGTCTTCTGCTCCCCTTGCGTCTGCAGCGCATCCGGGGTGCGAGCCAGCGGCATCGGCCCCTCGTAGTCGCTGAGGAAGGCGTCGTCATGGAACAGCAGACCATCGAACTTGGTGTAAAAACCGAGATCCTCGTAGATATCCAGCAGCAGCTGACGACTGGCAGGATCCCAGGGCGAGAGGCGCAGATACTGCCCCTTGGCCGGAGCGCCGGTACGACTGTCGGTGACATAGGCGTGGTTCGGCCCCATGTCGTAGGCCATCACCGGCATCCAGGCGAACACCTTGACCCCGGCCCGGGTCTTGAGCTGCCAGGCGACCCGGTTGAAGAGATCCGCCTTGACCGGCATATGACGGTTGGGGAAATAGAGCGCTTCCGCCACCCCGTCGCCGTTGTCATCGGCATAGGCCTGCAGATAGACGGTGGTGATGCCGTAGCCCTTGATCCGATCCAGCAGCATGTCGATGTTCTTGTTCATCTGCTGCGGATCCTTGTCGTAGACATAGTCCAGATCCACGTGCACCAAGCGCTCCACCTGCCGCTCCCAGGTGTTGCCCCCCATGATCTCGTCAAGAGTTTCGAGGCTGGTGTCCTCCTCCAGCAGATAGCGGCGCACCGTACTGCCCGAGTCACTCAGCTTGTTGAGCCCTTCCGCCAGGGTGAAGGTGTAGGGCATCCCCGCCGCACGGGCCAGATCCAGCGCAGTCTGGTTGAAGGCGCCGTAGGGCCAGACCAGGATCCGTGGTGCCCGACCGGTCTGCTCCCTGAGCTGACTGGCCGATGCGTCGAAGTCGGCTTTTATCCGGGCCCGATAGTCGGCCATGCTCTCGTAGCCATTCTGGCTCCAGCCTGCGGTGGTGACCGCCGGCTGCACATTGCCCTGCGGGTTGGCGAGCAGCCCGTAGTGGGAGGTGAAGGTGTGAGAGGCCAGCTCCACCAGTCCGGAGTCCTGCATCTCGCGGATCTGCGGCCAGCCGACGAAGTAGCTGCGTGGCAGCTTGTCATTGCCGTACGGGACCATCTTGTCATCGGCCACATCCAGCCAGCTACCCACCAGCGCAAAGACCGCCGGATAGTTGTAGAGCTTGAGCAGCGGATAGACCAGCCGGTAGAAGCTCTCGTAGCCGTCATCGAAGCTGAGCAGGATCGCCTTCTCCGGCAGCGGTGCCTTGCCCGCTTTGGCATCCAGGATCTGCTGGAAGCTGACCGGGTGATAGCCCTGCTGCTTGATCCAGTTGAAATGGCGGATCAGGGTGTCGCGCCTGATGGTCTGGGGATAGAGCTTGAGGTTGGGGGTCAATTTCAGATCGATGATATCGTGGTAGCAGAGCACCACATAGTCATCGGGTTGCCGGGCCGCCTGCGTCAGCGAAGGCAGCAGTGCAAGCAGCAAAACGAAAGGAGCAAGCCAGCGTCTCATCACATGAAACTCCATTGCAGATTGGCGAAGATGAAATTTCCGAACTCGGGGTTGCCGTCATAGATGGCCTGACGACGGCCCAGGCCATAGCCCAGGCTGAGGGCGGGAGAGAGGATCCAGTCGTGGCGATAGCTGAGCTGCCACCCCTGATCGCTGCCATAACCCTGCTGCCAGTAGTGGTTGCCACTCATGGTCAGGCTCTGCAGCAAAGAGCGACGCCCATCCAGCGGCAGTCGATAGCGCCCCGCCAGCTCCAGCTCCAGATTGCGATCCTGCTGGGGGTTGAAGTAGTCGACTTCCACCGCCTCGTTGCGGGAGGTGGCGCCGCGCAAGGTGGTATCGAACCACCAGCGATCCCGGCGCCAAAGATCCTGACGCAGCCAGCCGGAGGCGGTCAGCCGCCGGTTTCCATCGCTGATATCCATCCGCTCCAGCCGCAGTGCCCCCTCGCGGGTCTCATCCTGACGCCAGCCCAGATCGAGCTGGTATTGATCGGCGTAGTTGCCGCGTGCCAGCGCCCGCAGCGGGGTGTCGGCACTGTTGAGATTGATGGCAGTCCCCAGCGTCCAGTGATCATCGAGCCGCCAGTCGAGGCGACTCCACAGATAGCCTTTGTGGTTGAGCTCGCTGCCCGCGCCCCCCTCCAGCGTCAGTTGCAGCGGGTAGAAAAAGATCTCGGCCCCCAGCCCGGTATAGGCGGCGCGCTCGGGCTGCTGGTCGAACTCGCCAAAGCTGCCCTGACGGCGAACAAACAGCCGATCACCACCATCGCTGCGAGCACTGTAGAGGCGGCTGTCGTAGCTCCAGTCACGGCTGGCCTGCACCGAGCCCCCTTCGTTGCGGCCGTGGGTCAGGTCGGTGACAAATTGCGGCGCCTGCTCCAGAGTCAGCCGCTGCTGCAGCTCCTGACGATCCCGGGTCAGGTTGCCCAGGGTGCGCACTGCCTGCGGCGTGCCCTGCCAGTCGCCCTTGTCGAGCCGGGCATTGAGGCGACCGGGTTCAGCCAGCACGGTGCGACCGGCAGGCAGCCAGCGCACCGCCTGCTGATACGCCTGCTCGGCCCCGTCGGGATGACCCCGCCAGCGGCGGATATCCCCCAGTTGCAGCCAGAGCCAAGGGTTGGCTGGCGCGGTTTGCAGCCACCCTTCCAGCTGTTTCTCGGCGGCGCCCGCCTCACCACGCCAGGCCTGCAGCAAAGTTTTCAGCTGCAATACCTTCTCGTAGTCGTCGTTGGCCATCCGCATGTTGCCGGTGAAATCCCAGCGAGTCGGTAGCTCCTGCCAACCGGCCAGCAGACCCTGTGCCGCACCATAGCGCTCGCCATCCGAATAGGCGTAGAAGCGCTTCTCCAGCAGGCGCTTGTCTTTGGCCCGTGCCGGAGTCGCCAGTTGCTGGTAAATCACGGAAGCCTCATCCACTCGTCCCAGCCCGGCCAGTGCATCGGCGCGCGCCTCCAGCACATAGTCGGGTAGCGGCCCTTCGGCCTGCAGCGTAGCGGACTCCCGTTCGGCCCGGGCAAAATCGCCAAGGGCTACCAGCGTCACCACCACATCGCGACGGGCACTGATATAGAGCACATGATCGTGAGGGGCGCGGGCCAGGATCCGCTCTTGCAGCGCAAGCGTGCGGGTCAGGGAGTTGCGGGCCAGCACCGGATCTTCGGTCTGGGCCGAGATCCGCAGCAGATTGACCGCCTGGTAATAGTCGAGCCAGAGCCGGTCGACCGGTTTGAACAGCTTGGGGTAACGACCCATCAGATCCGCAGCGGCAGGCCCCGCCCCCAGACTCACGGCTACCCGATAGAGTGCCAGCACCTGCTCGTGATTATCCGGTTCCAGCTCCAACCACTGCTGGCGAGCCAGCAGCTCGCCCATGGGGTCCTCACCCTGACGGGCGGCATAGATGCGGGCTTCGAGGATCGCCTGATCGCGGCCAAAGTTGGCCTCATATTCACCCGCAGCGTGGCGGGCCAGCTCGCGGTTGCCCTGATCACTGGCGGTGAGAAACAGCCCGAGCCAGCCATTGCGGTTGGCGGGATCGCGTCCCTGCAGGATGCGGTAATAGCTGATCGCCTCAGAGTAGCGCTTCTCGTCGCGGGCGGCACGGGCCACTACTTCCAGCGTACTGTTGCTGATGGGGCTGAGCTCGCACGGCTCACAGGCGGCCAGCGCCCCCTTGCGATCACCCCGCCACAGCTGCACGGCAATCAGGTCATCGAGCACCTTGCCATCACCACTTTGTCGATAGAGAGCATCCAGCCCGTGCGCTGCCGCATCCAGCTCTCCACCCCGGGCCTTGATCACCCAGGCTTCACGCACTCTGTCCACCTCACTGGCGCACACCAGCAGGGGCAGCAGCGCCAACATCAAAAAGATGCGATTCATTCGCAACATACCACCCATAACAAACACTGGTCGTATCGTCCCTGCACGGCCATGCGGATATACACACCCGTCCGCTCCTGCCTGACGAGCAAGAGGGCTTCCTGACTTGTGTGCTGATTTCGAGGGTGAAAGGCGGGCAAGTGGGCCAGCACCTTTCCTATGTGCGGCCCAGCCATCTCCGGGCGGAGATCTGAGGCTTTCCGAACCCGATTCACATCGGGGGTGGCAAGGAGGGCGATTCTGCAACTGTGGACAATTTAGTCAACACAGGCAGATGGGAATGGTTCTCAGGCGGGTGAATAGAACAATCTTTATGCACAAAGATAACTACAGAAAACATTATTAACAAAATAAACAAAAACGCGAGGCGATAAGGTTCCATGAGCTTGTGGCCTACTCTGCACAGGCTTATTCATATGAATACATATTTAATCTGGAATCCGCATACCAAAACCATCATGCGACAGTCTGTGTCGCCAACATTTCTACAGCCGCACCAGCCATCGCCGCGAACATACATCAGAACCACGCCAAGAGTGCCCCCGGCTCAAGAACCGGGAGCATTCCAGCTTACGCAACTGGGGCTCGTGCGCTGTGGCTCAGGATCCACGCCTCGAAATCGGCCAGCATACGGGTTTCCGACTCACTGTTGTCGGCGATGATCTCGGCGCCGTGTACCACCCGGATATGGGCATCGAGCGGGCGTCCCTCGCCAGCCGCGGGACGCTGCTGAGCGGCGGCCATGCAGGCTTGCGCCTGTTGCCACGCTTCGGCGGCGCTCAAGTTGCACGCCTCGGCCAGCGGCACTGCGCTGAACCCCTCGCCAGTCAGGCTGCGCAAAGTCTCATCGTGGGTCATGCCGTTGCCCGGCCCCCAGTAGTGGGCGGCCAGATCCGGCCCGATACGCGGGTTGTCGGTGAGGTAGCCATCGCGCTTGAGGAAGTAAGCGCGGGTCTGCTCCACCGCCATCAGCGCCAGCAGGTAGCCGTGATAGGCGCAGGCCGACTCCTGATTAAGGAGGTGCGGAATGGCCAGCAACGGGCGCGGGCTCTCTACCCCGAGGATCTTGCGCTCCCACTTGCGGGCCAGCGCCAGCACCGCCTCGGGGGTGCGTTCAGCCTCATCCATTGCGTAGAGATCTCGCTCGAAGTAGGCCACCAGCGCGATCTGGCGTTCGTTAAAAGCGCGAAACGGCTGACGCGCTTCGATCATTTCCTTGATAAGCGCATCTGGGATCGACTCTCCTGCCGCATTTCTGGCGTAGCGTTTGAGCCAGTCGGCATCGTCCAGCAAGCTGTCGCAGAACATCGACTGGGTCTCGGCATAGGCCATCGACGTGGGCGGGAACTCTTGGGAGAAACAGGGCGCGTTGCCGGTGACATTGGCAAAGTGCGCAGCGTGGCCCCCCTCATGAAACAGGGTGTTGAGGCCGCTCCAGCCGCTGCCCACCTGCACCGGATTGGCGAGGCTGGTGAAGTTGACCACCGCAGGCACCCACTCCCCTTTCTGGAAGAAGCTCGGCACCGGGCCGTGGCAGAAGCCGTTCTCGTATTTCCCCTCCCGGGTCAGCAAGTCCAGCGTCAGGGTTGCACCGCGATACTGGATGCCAAGTCGGCGGAAGCTCTCGACCCAGTCCCGCAGCGCCCGCAAGAAGGGCACATAGGGGTCGAGCTGGCGGGTCACGTCGCCACTGACGAAGTAACGCAGGTTGTGGGGCAACAGGGCCGCCTCCCCCTTCACCGCTTTCAGCTCGACGAGGCTTTGCTGCAGCCGGGCATCGGTGCGGACAATGAAGTCATCGAGGATGGCGAACAGCTGATCCGGGCTCATCTGTTCGTTCTTGCGCACCTTGTAGGCGAAGTAGTCGCGATAGCCCATGGCGTGGGCAAAGCGGTTGCGCAGCGCCACCACCTCGAGAAAACCGTTGCCGACCACCCACTGCTCCAGGATGTGGAACATGGCGATGGCGCTTTGGCGCACAGCCTCGTTCGGGCTGGCGGCCAACGAGGTGCTGGCGGCAGGCAGGCTGCCAGCCACCTGCTGGCCCTGCTCATCCAGCAGGGTCAGTTTCAGCCCTTTGCGGCGGGCAAACAGATCCGCCTCGGCGGCCACCAGCTGGTCCATCAGAGCGGCGGCAGCGGGATCCTCGATAACGTTGCACTCGAAGAAGGCGATCCAGCCCGCCAGACCCCGTTTTAACTCCTCATCTTCGGCAAGGGCGTACATCTTGCGCAGTTCCGGCAACCGCTCCGGATTGGCGCAAAAGGCCTTGTAGGCCTGCTCGGCTGCGGTAAACCCGGCCTGATCGTCGCTGGTGCCCATGTAGGTGGCCCAGAACAGATCCTCCTTGCATCTGTGAGCCTGCAGATAGTCGCGATTGAGCTGGTCAAAATACTCTCTGGCAATCGAACTCATAAATTCCCTCTTGTCGCAGGAGCGCTCCGGATGGCCCCTATTCTGGTTGGTGAAATGCCAAGCTATTCACATTTTTCGGCAAATTGAGCGAAGAAACCCTTTTCAGCATGTTACCCGAAAGCGGGCAGTAACCTCTGCTGACTATACTGATGTTAAAACGCTCATTTAAAGAGGCTCGCCAAGCCACTGAAAGTAAATGAATTGTTAAATGAGCAATTGAGCAAGAGAGATAGAGGCTACCGCTGTATCGAGCCACCATAACATCAACGGGATAACGAGGGTTTAGTCATGTTCAAGCTCGGTGATATCACCGTGAGCCGCAAATTGATCTTGCTGCTCACACTTGCATTTGTCGGTTTCGTGTCACTGCTGCTCATCTCCGCCAACGCACTCCAGCGCAATCTGATGAGTGAACGGGAAGCGCGACTCAATGCCGTGCTGGGACAGGCCATGAGCCAGATCCAGTTTCTGGCCAGCACCCTGCCGGCAGAGCAGGCACAGCAGGAAGCGCGCAAGCTGCTGACCAACATGCGCTTTGATGGCAACAACTATTTGTTCGTCATCGATGAGAGCCGCAAGATGCTGGTGCATCCCATCCGGCCCGAGCTGGTCGGCCAGACCATGGGAGAAGGTTCGGGCGCCACCGCAGGGCAGTTCTGGTTCCAGATGGTCGACATCGCCCGTGGTGGCAAGCAGGGAACCCTGCAATATATCTGGACCGGCCCGTCCGGGGAAACCGCTGACAAGCTCTCCATGGTCTCTGGCTATCAACCCTGGGGCTGGATCCTCGGCACCGGCATGCTGCTGCAGGACATCCACCAGACCATATGGGCCCAATACATGAAGATGGGCAGTGCCACCGCCATCGTCATTGTGCTGATGGGACTGCTGGGCTGGCGCATCACCCGCTCCATCGTCTCCCCGCTCAACCAGATCAATCACGCCATGCAGCGGGTCGCCAGGGGCGATCTGGTGGTTACCATTCCGGTGCAGGGCAAGGATGAGCTGGGCATGGTGGCACGCTGCACCAACCAGAGTCTCGATGCCATCCGCCACGCGCTGCTGGAGGCAAGCCAGGGGGCCCGCAACGTGGCCGATGCCGCTCTGCGCATCGCCGCCTCCGCCGAGCAGACCAATCAGGCGGTCACCAACCAGCGGGATCAGCTGGCCCAGCTCGCCACCGCGATGAACGAGATGAGTACCACCATCTCTGACGTAGCGGGCCATGCCGAGAACACAGCGCGCGACACCCAGGAAGCAACCGGCGAGGCCGGCCTCGGCAACCGGGATGTGCACGCCAGCGTGAACGGTATCAAGGCGCTCGCCAGCGAAGTGGAGCAGGCGACCCAACAGGTCAATCAGCTGAAAGAGGGGGTCATGCAGATCGGCGAGGTGACGGCTGTCATCAGTGCCATCTCGGATCAGACCAACCTGCTGGCCCTCAACGCCGCCATCGAGGCAGCCCGCGCCGGCGAGCAGGGCCGTGGTTTTGCCGTGGTAGCCGACGAGGTGCGCCAACTGGCCAGCCGCACTCGCCAGTCCACCGAGGAGATCCAGAGCACCATTGCCCAGTTGCAACAACGTGCAGTTAGCGCTGCCAATGCCATGGATGCCAGCCGCAAGCTGGCGGAGAGCAGCGTCGATCAATCCCAACAGGCGGGCCAGGATCTCACCCTGATCGTCAACCACATCCAGCATGTGAGCGACATGGCGACCCAGATCGCCACCGCCGCCGAGCAGCAGAGCATGGTGGCGGAGGATATGAACCGCAACGTCAGCGGCATCAACGACTCGGCGCTGGAAATGTCACAGTCGGCATCGCAACTGGCGCAGGAGAGCGAGCTGCTGGCCGGTCTCTCCCGCAGCCTGGATGAGCGGCTTGCGGTGTTCAAACTGGGCAAGGAGTCCTCCACTGCGCCGATGATGGCCCCCGTATCTCCCCCCTCCGGCGAGCAGCGCGCCCGTCATTGATGGCGTCAACCCGTGTCGCCTTGTCACCCAACCTGCCAGCTCAGCTGGCAGGTTTTTTTACGCCGACAACACGCAAGAAGCATGCACCTTATCGGCATATTCAACGGCATTCGACGCCATTCATAAATAAGATAACAATTTAAAAACAGTCAGTTAGAATGATTCATGTGCCGTTGAACGGTGCATTTAAACATTTAACTTCAAATAATTAATCAATGCGGTACACAATGCTGATGGCCAAACATTTGGCCCATCAGTAACCATCTAGTCATTTGGCAAACTGACCGAAAGGTCGGGACGCAAAGCCTCCGGTCTACAGACGTTTTGTCCAGGATAGCGGGGTTGCCACACGCAAGTGTGCATCGGGGAACTCCCCGGCCAACTGACTGCCCACATCTATCGAACAGAGGAATGTATGGCAGCAAAAATCCAACTCAATCACATCGCAGCGGTGCTGGCACTGCTGACCAGCGGCAGCGCCCTGGCTCATGGCTACATCAGCCAGCCCGAGAGCCGCAACTACCTGTGCAAAACCGGCGGCAACAGCCAGTGTGGCGGCGTGCAGTGGGAGCCCCAGAGCGTGGAGGGCCCCTCAGGCTTCCCGCAAACCGGCCCGCAGGATGGTCAAATCGCTTCGGCGGGCAGCCCGCGCTGGAGCGAGCTGAACATCCAGACCAGCGATCGCTGGACCAAGCGTGACGTGCAGGCAGGCCCCTTCGCCATCAGCTGGA
Organism: Aeromonas sp. HMWF016; assembly: GCF_963878195.1. Lineage (NCBI taxonomy): Bacteria > Pseudomonadati > Pseudomonadota > Gammaproteobacteria > Aeromonadales > Aeromonadaceae > Aeromonas > Aeromonas sp. HMWF016. The sequence goes on along the minus strand of NZ_CAWNWX010000035.1, from coordinate 42,771 downwards.
CCTTCACCGCCAACCACGTCACCCGCAACTGGCGCTACTACCTCACCAAGCAGGACTGGAACCCCAACCAGCCGCTCACCCGCGCCTCGTTCGACCTGACCCCCTTCTGCGTCATCGACGGCAACATGGTGCAGCCGCCCAAGCAGGTAACCCACAACTGTATCCTGCCGGAGCGCACCGGTTATCAAGTGATCCTCGGCGTGTGGGAAGTAGGCGACACCAGCAACAGCTTCTACAACATCATCGATGCCAAGTTCAAAGATGGCAGCCAGCCGCCGCTGGAGTGGAGCCAGGCAGGCACCATCTACCCCTCCATCGACCTCGCGGTGGGTGACAAGGCGATGACCCGGGTATTCGATGCCAACGGCGAGCGCCCCGAGTTGCAGACCGTGCTGACCATAACCACAGCCGAGCAGGGCCAGAAGAACAGCTGGGCCCACGCACTCGCCAGCAAGATCAACGCCGAGCAGAGCCTGATCCACGCCGGCCAGCAAGGAGCCGATGGCCAGTTCAATCCGGTCTACGGTATGAACCCCGTCTATCTGAAGCGAGACAGCAAGCTGGAACGGGTCGAGATTGACCTGCAACAGCTGCAACCGCCGGTGGTGGACAGCATCAGCGTCAGCGGTCTGGCCAGCGACTATGTGCTGGACAACGGCAAGGCAACCCTCGATTTCACCGTCACCGCGCAGGGCGATCTGGCCGTCACCAACACCCTTTATGACCATGGCGGCGTTGCCAAGGGTGAAAGCAGTGCCGACATCAAGGAGAGCAGCCACACCTTCACCATGGCGCTGGAAGGGCTCAAGGCAGGTCACCACCAGCTGGTGATCAAGGCCACCCCGAAAGCGGGTGGCGAGACCATCCAGCAGACCATGGATCTGATGTTCAAGGAGCAGAGCAGCGGCGAATACGACTTCGTCTTCCCGAACTCGCTCAAATCCTATGCCGCCGGCACCAAGGTGCAGCAGCCGAAAAATGGCAAGGTCTATCAGTGCAAGCCCTTCCCCTACAGCGGCTACTGCCAGCAGTGGACCACCACCGCTACCCAGTACGAGCCGGGCATCGGCTCCCACTGGCAGATGGCGTGGGATGAAGTGCACTAATCCACGCTTGGGCACATAAAAAAGGGCGTCCTCTCTAGCAGGGGACGCCCGGAAAAATCAAACCTTACGGTTTGCATACCAACGGAACCAAGACCTCACTCTTCACTTACTTCACTTACTTCACTTACTTCACACACTCAACACACTCTTCGAAACAGGGTTGGTCCATTAACCCTGCCATTTTCCTCCTTCGACGATGACATCATTCGGATCGGTATCAGGGCTCAGCTTGTCACGCACATACTGGTCATAGAGTTTCAGCAGGTACTTCTCTTCCCCCAGCTTGGCGAGACGGTCGTTGACCCAGTCACGCAGCTCGATATTGCCCTTCTTCACCGCCGGGGCGATCGGATCTTCCGAGCCCAGTTTTTCGGGCAGTACCCGATAGCCCGGGTTCTCCTTGGCCCAGCTGAACAGTACCAGGTTGTCCTGGGCATAGGCGTCGCCACGGCCCTGCGCCAACGCCTGCAAAGATTCGGTATTCTTCTCGAACTTGAGCACCTTCCACTCCGGATGGTTGCGAGTCAGCCAGATGTCGGCCGTGGTGCCGGTGGTAACGATCAGGGTCTTGCTGGCCAGATCATCCAGTTTCTTGGCCGGGCTCCCTTCCGGCACCAGCACCTGTACCGCCACTCGCAGGTTCGGGTTGGTGAAATCCACCACCTCGCGCCGCTCCGGGGTCACCGTCATATTGGCGAGGATCAGATCCACCTTGTCGCTCTGCAGGAAGGGGATTCGACTGGCTGGCTCCACCGCCACGAACTCGATCTTGTTCTCATCCCCCAACAGATCCTTGGCGAAGCGGCGGCCGAGGTCGGTATCAAAACCGACGTAGTTGCCCTTCTCGTCCACGTAGCCAAACGGCGGTTTGTCGGTGAAAACGCCGACGATGAGCTTGTCCCGCGCCTTGATCTTGTCGAGAGAACCGTCCGCCGCATGGGCAGCGCCGCTGGCGATACCCAGTCCCAATAAGGCACTGAACAGAACCGAGGTGATTTTTTTCATGCTGACTCCTTTCGTTTGATGACATTTGTATAAGAAAACTTGGCGAGGAACTGGCGGGCACGCTGGCTCCTGGGATTGTCGAAAAATTGGTGGGGGGCGGCCTGCTCCAGAATGTGGCCGCCATCCATGAAGACGATGCGATCCGCCACCGCCCGGGCGAAGGCCAGCTCATGGGTGACAATGAGCAGGGTCATGCCGCTGCCGGCGAGATCGCGGATCACCTCCAGCACCTCCTGCACCATCTCGGGGTCGAGGGCCGCGGTCACCTCGTCAAACAGCATCACCTGCGGGTTCATGCACAGCGCCCGCACGATGGCGATCCGCTGCTGCTGGCCGCCGGAGAGTTGGCGCGGATAGTCGTGGCGCCGCTCCCACAGGCCGATGCGGGTCAGCAGCTGTTCCGCCTGCAGCAGGGCCTCCTGCCGCTCCCGCTTCTGTACTTGCAGAGGGCCGAGCAGCACATTTTCCAGCACCGTCAGGTTGGGGAAGAGGTGATAGCTCTGGAACACCATGCCGATCCGCTGGCGTACCCGTTGCCAGTCGGTGGCACCATCCAGCAGCACGCCATCAAAGCGGATCTCGCCCCCCTGAATGGGCTCGAGCCCGTTGAGAGTGCGCAGCAGGGTGCTCTTGCCGCAGCCGCTCGGCCCCAGGATGACGATCACTTCTCCTGCGTTCACCGTGAGGCTGACCTCATCCAGTACCCGGTTTTGGCCGAATTGTTTGCTGACAGCATTGAGCTCAAGCAGAGGTGTCATACCGCATTACCCCATTGTTGCTCCAGCCGGCGCGAGGCGAGCGAGAGCGGATAGCAGACCAGGAAAAAGAACAGGAACAGCAGACCGTAAATAAGCAGCGAACCATAGGTGCGCTCGATGATCTGCTGGCCCACCTTGATCACCTCCACCACCCCGATCAGCACCGCCAGCGAACTGGTCTTGATGATGCGGGTGTAGATGTTGATGGTCGGCGGCGTCAGCCGCTGCAACGCCTGCGGCAGCAACACATGGCGATAGAGCTGCCAGGTCGAGAGCCCGAGCGCCAACCCGGCCTCCTGCTGACCACGGGCGAGGGACTTGAGGCCACCGCGCACCACCTCCCCCACCTCGCTGGCGCCCCAGAGGGCGAGTACCAGCACGGCGCACCAGAAGGCCGGAATATCGAGGCCGAAAAAGATCGGCAACCCGAAGAAAAAGAGATAGAGCCACACCAGCACAGGCACCACCCGAAACAGCTCGAGATAGCAGCGCAGCAGTCCCCGCACCAACCGACCGCCCTGTTGCGCCAGCACGCCGTAAGCGACGCCGCCGAGGGTGGCAAACAGGATAGCCAGCAGTGAGATGGCGAGGGTCTGGCCTGCGCCCACCGCCAGCAGTGGCAGTGCTTGTGTTAGCTGCTCAGTGACCGAACTGACCATGTTGCAGCCTCCTTTCAACGACTCGCAGAGCGAGGGAGAGCGGCAGAAAAATCAGCACGCACATCAAGGTCAGCACCGCCAGCATCTCGTAGGTCTTGTAGTAGAGGGCGATGTAATTCTTGGTGGTGTAGAGCAGCTCTGGCACCGCCACTGCCGAAGCCACCGTCGTCTCCTTGAGCAGGAAGATGAAGTTGGCAAACAGCGCGGGCAGAGTGGCGAGCCAGGCCTGGGGCAGTTGCACGTAGCGCAGCAGTTGCCAGCGAGAGAGGCCGATGGCTCGGCCAGCCTCCAGCTGACTGGCGGGCACCGCCTGAATGCCTGCACGCAGCGCTTCGGTCAGATAACCACCACCGAGGAAGGTCATGGCAATCACCGCAGTGGTAAACCCGGAGAGCGACAAGCCGAGCGCAGGCAGTCCGAAGTAGAGAAAGAAGAGCTGGATCAGTAGCGGCGTGTTGCGGGCCAGCTCGACATACCCGCGGATCAGGGCGCTGAGCGGCCGCTTGTGCAGGCTCAACAGGGCGACGTTGAGCAGGGCGACCGCCAGCGAAGTGAGGATCACTATGGTTCCCAGCTGCAAGGTGACCCAGACCGCCTTGCCGAAAGCGGGCAACGTCGTGAGGATGAAGGGCAGATCCAGATTCATGCCGGGATCCTCCCGTCACGCTGCAGACGCTGGGGCAGCACAGTGATCGCATCCGGATACTTGATGCCGGCACCGGTATTGAGCACGACAACCTGCTCCTGCTCCCGGATCCAGCCCGCCTCGCGCAGTTGGCGAGCGGCAGCAAACGCGGCGGCCCCTTCCGGGCAGACAAAGCTCCCTTCGTGAGAGGCAAGCAGGCGGATCTCGCTCTGGATGGCCTTGTCATCCACCGCGATGGCGCAACCCTCGGTGCGATAGAGGGCGTCCAGCACCAGAACATCCCCCAGCGCCTTGGGCACATTGATGCCAAATGCCAGCGTCCGGGAGTCGGGCCAGAAGCTCGACTCGGCGGCTCTCTGTTGCCACGCCTGTACGATGGGCGCGCAACCGCTCGCCTGCACGGCCACCAGCCGGGGCAGCTCCCCCTTGACCCAGCCCAACTCCTGCAGTTCGCGCAGCCCCTTGTAGATACCGATAAGGCCGACCCCGCCACCGGTGGGATAGAGGATCACATCCGGCAAGGTCCAGCCCAGCTGTTCGGCAATCTCCAGCCCCATGGTCTTATTGCCCTCAATCCGGTAGGGCTCCTTCAGGGTGGAGGCATCAAACAGGGAGTGCTCCGCCACCGCCTGTGCCACCTGGCGACCGGCATCGCTGATCAGGCCATCCACCAGATAGAGGCGGGAACCGGCGAGGGAGGTCTCCAGTCGGGTGATGGCGGGGGCCGCCTGCGGCATAACGATGGTGCTGCGCAGTCCGGCACGGGCACCGTAGAGCGCCCATGCAGCCCCTGCGTTGCCGTTGGTCGGCATGGCGAAGTGAGTAACGCCGAGTTCACGCGCGCGGGAGATACCCACCGCCGCGCCACGGGCCTTGAAGGAGCCGGTGGGGATGACGCTCTCGTCTTTCATCCAGAGATCCGGAATACCGATCTGCTTGCCCAGCGTGGGTAGCCGTAGCAGCGGGGTAAGCCCCTCTCCCAACGTCACAACGTGGGCGGGATCACGCACCGGCAGCAACTCGTGATAACGCCACAGGCTGGCCGGGCGACCCGACAATGCCGCCGGATGCCAGGCTCGCTTCAGCGCATCGAGATCGTAGCTGGCCAGCAGTGGTGCACCTGCCCGGCTCAGTTGCCAGGGCTGGTCGGCATCATGGATCTCGCCACTCTTGCTGCAACGCAGATGTGATAGGTAGCTATACGGCATGCTTTATCCTGAATGGATCGACTTTGGTCAGTCACTTATTCCATCCTGCAACCCAAGTACCGGATAACAAACAAAATTAACTGGAAAACCTAAGTGAAAAAATTCATATGAAGCCGTCTGTTTTCGCTGGCAATCTCATCTGCCAGCAATAAAGAAGGGGAGCCATTGGCTCCCCTTCTGGTCTTATCTTCCGATTCAAATCTGGAAGTCGATGGCGGGCTCACTGCCCATGGCGCGGGCCTGAATATCCGCCAGTGCCAACTCGGGGTTGCAGAGCTGGATAAACTGCCAGGCAAAGTTGTGCTGGAACTGCCCCTGCTTGAGGCCGATCCAGGCAGTGTGGGGGGCAAACAGATGGCTGCCATCGAGCTGCACCAGCCCCTGATCCCGCAGCGCGTCGAACGCCATGTCGGCCAGTATGCCGACCCCCATCTCCAGCTCGACATAGGTCTTGATGACATCGGAGTCCTGCGCCGTCAGCAGGATCTGCGGTTCAATGCCAGCCGCAGCAAATGCTTCATCCACCCGCACCCGCCCGGTCAACCCGGCTTGATAGGTGACAATGGGCCAGTTGGCCAGCGCCGCCAGCGTCAGATCCCGCTCGCCAACCAGCGGATGTTGCTCGGGCACCACGATATTGTGGTGCCAGCGGTAGTAGGGAAATGCCACGACCCCTTCGCTCTTGTCGAGCTGCTCGCTGCTGATGCCGATATCCACCTCGCCGGTCTGCACCAGCCGCACTATCTCCTCCGGGCTGCCCTGACGCAGCTCCAGCTGTACCAGCGGGAACTGCTCGCGAAACGCCTTCACCACCCGCGGCAGGGCATAGCGCGCCTGGGTATGGGTGGTCGCCACCAGCAATCGGCCCGAGTCACGGTTGGCAAAGGTGCTGGCCAGTTTGCGGATGTTGTTGGCGTCATTGAGGATACGCTCGGCAATCACCAGCAGCTCCTTGCCAGGCTCGGTCATCCCGAGCAGCCGCTTGCCATAACGGATGAACAGCTCTATCCCCAGCTCCTCTTCCAACTCGCGGATATGACGACTCACCCCGGATTGCGAGGTAAAAAGGGCGTTGGCCACCTCGGTCAGGTTGTAATCCCGCCGCGCTGCCTCCCGGATAATTCGTAACTGCTGAAAATTCACCTTGTCGCCTCCTGCGAAGAGTGGGCGACACAACTTGGTCACCCCCCTCATTTTTGTTATTTGGCCGGATCATGCCCCGGCTGAGCGCCTGAACCCGGGTGGCCATGCCACCCGCAACACAACATCAAATCTGGTAATCGGGATAGAACTGAGCCTGTCTGGCCACCAGCTTCACCCCCTGTCCCGGGGCAAACAGTTTGGCCGCCTCTTTGGTCAGCTCAGCCTCATAGTGAGCCCCTTTGGTCTCACCGTCACCGCGCAGCTCCACCCGAATGCGTGGCCCCATGGGCAGCAGGCGGGTGATGGTGGCACGGATCCCGCCCGGCGCATCGGCTGGCAAGATCTCCAGCTCATGGGGACGAACATAGGCTATGGCGGCACTGCCGTGGGCCAGATGAGAAGCCGACGGCCCGCCGAGCAGCTGCTCGCCAACACCGAATCCCTGCTCCGCCACCCGACCGTGGAACTGGTTCACACTGCCGAGGAAGCTGTGGACAAAGGAGCTGGCGGGCTGGTCATAAACCTCGGCCGGGGTGCCGATCTGCTCGACCCGTCCGGCGTTCATCAGCACCACCCGATCTGCTACCTCCAGCGCCTCCTCCTGATCGTGGGTGACGAACAGGCTGGTGACGTGCAGCTCGTCGTGCAGCTCGCGCAGCCAGCGGCGCAGCTCCTTGCGCACCTGGGCATCGAGGGCGCCGAAGGGCTCGTCCAAGAGCAGTACCTTGGGCTGCACCGCCAGCGCGCGGGCCAGCGCGACCCGCTGACGCTGGCCGCCGGAGAGCTGGGTCGGATAGCGCTCGGCCACGTGGCTGAGCTGCACCAGATCCAGCAGCTCCTTGACCCGGGCGCGAATGGCCGCCTCGGCCGGGCGCTCACTGCGCGGTTTGACCCGCAGGCCAAACGCCACGTTCTCGAATACCGTCATGTGGCGAAACAGGGCGTAGTGCTGGAACACGAAGCCGACGTTGCGCTCGCGCACATGGAGATCCGAGGCGTCCTCACCGCGGATGATGACGCTGCCACTGTCGGCCTGCTCCAGCCCGGCGATGATCCGCAGCAGAGTGGTCTTACCACAGCCGGAGGGGCCGAGCAGCGCCACCAGCTCACCGTCGTGAAAGTCGAGGTTGATGTCTGCCAGCGCCGCGTACTGATTGAAATGCTTGTTGAGTTGTTGAACCTGAATGCTCATGGCTGCCTCTTTAAAACGGTGATCAGTGAGATTTGGTGGGCTGGGCACGCAGCCGGGCCAACAGGGTTTCCCCGAGCAGGGTGAAGATCCCGAACAGAGCCAAGAGGCTGGCCACTGCAAAGGCTGCGCCGGTCTGGTACTCGTTGTAGAGGATCTCGATATGCAGCGGCAGGGTGTTGGTCTGGCCGCGAATATGGCCGGAAACCACCGACACGGCGCCAAACTCCCCCACAGCGCGAGCGGTACAGAGCAGCAGGCCATACATCAGGCTCCAGCGAATGCCGGGCAGGGTGACGCGCCAGAACATCTGCAGACCGCTCGCCCCCAGCATGATGGCCGCCTCCTCCTCTTCCGGGCCGCGCGCCTCCATCTGGGGCAGCAGCTCGCGCACCACGAAGGGCACGGTAATGAAGGTGGTGGCCAGGATGATCCCCGGCGTCGCGAAGATGATTTTGATGTCGTGTTCACTCAGCCAGTCGCCAAACCAGCCACGGCTGCCAAACAGCAGCACCAGCATCAGACCGGCGATCACCGGCGACACCGAAAACGGCAGATCGATAATGGTGATGAGCAGCTGCCGACCGGGAAAGCGGAAACGGGCGATGGCCCAGGCTGCAGCAATCCCGAACAGCAGATTGAGTGGAACGGCGCAGAGGGTCACCAACGCTGTGAGGCCAAGGGCACTCAGGGCATCCGGCTCGCTGATGGCGTGCCAGAAAAAAGCCAGCCCCGGGCTCAGCGCCTGAATAAAGACAGTGGCCAGCGGCAGCAGCAGCAGGGCGGCAAACCAACCGAGACCAACTGTGATGAGCAGCCACTTGACCCACTGGGGCTCGCGGATCACGGTCGGAGCCTTGCGCATGGGAGCAACCTCCACAGGGGCGACTTCAAGGGCGAGTGTCGATGCGTTCATATCCGGCTCCCTCCGATACGAGACCAGCTCCAGGCCTGCAACTTGTTGATTAGCAATAACAAAATGAATGAGATCAGCAGCATCACCACGGCAATGGCAGAGGCGCCGGCATAGTCGTACTCCTCCAGATGGCTCATGATCATTAGCGGCGCGATTTCCGAGACCATCGGCAGGTTGCCGGCGATAAAGATGACCGAACCGTACTCCCCCACTGCACGGGCAAACGCCAGCGCAAAACCGGTGAGCAGGGCCGGGATCAGGGTCGGCCAGAGCACGTGGATAAAGGTCTGCCAGCGATCGGCGCCTAGGCTGGCGGCGGCCTCCTCCTGTTCGCTCTCAGCCTCTCGCAGCACCGGCTGCAGGGTGCGCACCACAAAAGGCAACCCGATAAAGGTGAGGGCGATAACGACACCGATAGGGTTGTAGGCGAGCTGGATGCCGAGCGGCGCAAGCAGCTGGCCGATCCAACCGTTGGGGGCGAAGATGGCGCACAGGGCGATGCCGGAAACAGCGGTCGGCATGGCAAATGGCAGGTCGATCAACGCATCCACCAGTCGACGACCGGGGAAGGTGTAGCGCACCAGGATCCAGGCTAGGATCAGGCCAAACAGGCTGTTGAGCAGCGCCGCGACAAAGGCCGCACCGAAGCTCAGGCGAAAGGAGGCTAGCACCCGGGGTGAACCTATCACCTGCCAAAACTCGGCAGCAGTTAGGTTGTTCGCGGCAAACAGCACCAGCGCCGAGAGCGGCAACAGCACCAGCACGCCCAGATAGAGCAGAGTAAAGCCGAGGGTCGGACCAAATCCCGGCAGGACTGAGTAAGAACCAAATCGCATAACGATTCCATTTGTTATGAAAAACATCAGATGTAGCGATTCTGCTTACTCTCCTTTTAAGCAACAAACACCATTTGCGACTTTGCTAATTACTTTTTTGTCTAACAACGGTGGGACAAGGCTTTTAGAGCGATCCAAATAAAAAAAGGTCTTTTATATAAATAAAAGACCTAAGAAATGGAGCAATACGGAGCGCAACATTCAAAGAGCAGGGTTCGCAACAGCTCACCCGATAACATATCCCGCCATTGGTTAAGGGCCGATGGCAGAGACAACAACAGTTCTGATAGCCGAAGCCGCTTGCGGAGCAACCACCAGCTCGGCCCGGCGATAGAGTGAGCCAAGCAGCTCCAACCCCTGATGCCAGTCGCCATGGCCGGACTGGGCATTGATATGGCCCGCGTTGCCGGCGTCGAACAGGGGCACCTGCCACTGGCGACTCCAGTATTCGGCCCGCTCGAAGCTCATCCAGGGATCGTTACGACTGGCCACCAGCTGGGCGGAGACTTGCAACGGCCCTTCCAGCCGCTCATCGACAATCCCGAAACGGGCCGGATCAGCCGGTGCCACCAGAAAGAGCGAGGCGACCTTCTCCGGCTGCAATCTGGCTGCCGCGATGGCGGTCAGGGCACCGAAAGAGTGGGCCACCAGATGGACCCGACTGCGGCGACTTCTCAACTTGCTCGCCAGCTTGGCACTCCAGACCGTGAGATCCGGTTTCTCCCATGGCAGACCCGTCATCCGCTGCCAGTAGGGAAAGTGCTCGTGCCAGCGACTTTGCCAGTGATCCGGCCCACTGTTGTGCAGACCGGGAACCAGGAGGATCTTGTTCATCTTGGTGCTCCTATCGGCTGGCACAGGGGCCAGTTCAAAGGGGTTAAACGGAGTTACCTGCCTCAGCCACCGGGTTGGTAGATCTGGTCAAACAGACCGCCCTGAGCGAAGTGTTTCTTCTGGGCTTTATCCCAGTTCCCCTCGATATCCTTGACCGTAAAGAGAGCGAGCTTGGGGAACTGATCTGCGGTCTCTTTCAGGATCGCCGGATTGCTGGGGCGGTAGTGATACTTGGCGACTATGTGCTGCCCCTCGTCAGAGTAGAGGTAGTCGAGGTAAGCCTTGGCCACCGTTTCGGTGCCGTGCTTCTTGGCGACCTTGTCCACCACCGCGACCGGCGGCTCCGCCAGAATGGAGACCGATGGCACCACCAGCTCGAACTTGTCGCTGGCGCCAGCCTGACCAAGCACCAGCAGAGCCTCGTTCTCCCATGCCAGCAGTACATCGCCGAGGCCGCGCTCGATAAAGCTGGTGGTAGCACCACGGGCGCCGGAGTCCAGCACCTTCACGTTCTTGTAGAGATCGCCGACAAACTGCTTGGCCCCCTCTTCATTGCCACTCTTCTTCAGGGCATAGCCCCAGGCGGCCAGATAGTTCCAGCGGGCACCGCCGGAGGTCTTGGGATTGGGCGTCACGATGGCCACATCCTTGCGCACCAGGTCGCCCCAATCCTTGATTTGCTTGGGATTGCCCTTGCGTACCAGGAAGACGATGGTCGAGGTATAGGGCGCTGCATTATTGGCCAGACGGTTCTGCCAATCCGCTGCGATAAGACCTTGCTTGGCAACGGCATTGACGTCATAGGCAAGCGCCAGCGAGACCACGTCAGCTTCCAGCCCGTCCACTACGGCGCGAGCCTGCTTGCCGGAGCCACCGTGGGACTGGCTCACCACCACATCGTCACCGGTTTTGGCCTTCCACTCCTTGGCAAAGGCAGAGTTGTACTCCTGAAACAGCTCGCGGGTCGGATCGTAGGAGACGTTGAGCAGGTGCACTTCCGCGGCGTAGGCCTGGCCAAAGGCCAGCACGGAGAAGAGGGAGAGAGCGGTCATTCGCAGTTTCATGGTGATACTCCATATCGTTGGGTTGAGAGCAGCATGCCGCGGAGTTGTTATGCCGAGAAGAAAGAAATAACTCTTTGCTTATCTCTTTTGCTCATATCAGGCAGCCAGCAACACGCCACAAGGAGCCAGACGCAGACTCTGTGAGCCATGCCCCTCTGTGACCTCAAGCGCTGTGCCATCATGGGAACAAGGCAGGCAGATGACGAAAAGGAAGTCGTTATGTGGATCAATGCAGAACCCGTCAACGGTGCCCTGGTCTCGCTGGCCATCGGCCTCATCATCGGACTGGAGCGGGGCTGGCAGGTGCGCCAACTGGGGGATAACCAGCGCATCGCCGGGATGCGGACATACGGCCTTATCGGCCTGCTCGGCGGGGTCTGCGGTTTGCTGCTGCCGACTCTGGGCCCCTGGCTGCCGCTGCTCGGCCTGCTGGCGGTGGTGATCGGTTGCGGCCTTTCGGTCTGGCTGGCCCAGCGCTGGCAAGGGGAGTTCGGCCTTACCAGCTCGGTAGCCATGCTGCTCACCTATTTGCTGGGGCTGATGTCGGTACTGCTGAGCCCGAGCGAGGCGGTGGCCTGTGCCGTGCTGGCCGCCCTGCTGATGGGTTTGAAGGGGCAGATCCAGCAGGGGATGCTGTTTCTCAGCGAAACCGAGTTTCACGCCACCCTGCGCTTTCTGCTTATCTCGCTGGTGCTGCTGCCGGTGCTCCCAAACGAGGAGATGGGCCCCCTCGACGCCTTCAACCCCTTCAAGATCTGGCTGATGGTGGTGGTGATCGCCGGTATCTCGTTTTGCGGCC
>NZ_CAWNWX010000035.1:19649-30535 GCF_963878195.1 Aeromonas sp. HMWF016 | reverse complement strand
CCGCCTCAACAAGGAGCAGGGGGGGCTGGAGCGGCTGCTGGCCACTGGCATCCTGCTGGCAGGGGCCACCATGTGGCTGCGGCTGCTGGTACTGGTGCTGCTCATCCACAGCGAGCTGGCGATGCGCCTCGCCGCCCCTCTGTTGTTGCTGGCGACCACTGTGTACGGCTTTGCCTTCTGGTTCTGGCGCCAGCGCGAGGAGCTGACCGACGGCCCGGTGCAACCGGAAACCAGCAACCCGCTCGATCTGGCCACCGCCATCAAGTTCGGCCTGCTGTTGGCGCTGATCGGCTTTATGGCGACTCTGCTGCAAGACAAGGTGGGCAACTCGGGGGTCTATCTGCTATCGCTGGTCTCGGGGATCACCGACGTGGACGCCATCACCTTGTCGCTATCCCAGCTCTCCCACAAGGAGCTGGCGCTGGAGGTGGCGGCTCGCGGCATTCTGCTGGCCGGGCTGGTCAACTCGCTGGTGAAGGGGTTGCTGGCGCTTGGCATCGGCGGTCGCAGTCTCGGGCTGCGGGTGCTGCTCCCCTACTTCGTTTCGGCATTACTGATCCTGCCCCTTGTCTGGCCCGCAGGATGACGGGGATCACCTGCCAGAAGTGACAGACTGACGCCTCTCGCGCTTGTCACGTATACTGCCCCCTCTTGCAGCATGAGGAGGTAGCAATGGCGAGCGACTGGGACAAGGTACTGGCAGGCGGGGCGCTGGACAGTCAGAGCGAGGAGATAGCCAACGACCGGATCCGCGGTCAGGCGCTGCTGGCCCGGCTCAATGGTTCACCTGCAGGCGATGCGGCGCTGCGCCAGCAGATCTGCCGTGAGCTGTTCGGCCACTGCCCCGACTCCTGCTGGATCAGCACGCCGTTTACCTGCGAGTTTGGCCGCAACATCCATATCGGCGAGAAGACCTTCTTCAACTTCAACGTCACCATTCTCGATGTGGGCGAAGTGCACATCGGCAGCCATGTGCTGCTGGCCCCCAACGTGCAGATCTACACCGCCACCCACACCATGAACTATCTGGAGCGACGCAACTGGACCGCCTACAACAAGCCGGTGCGGATCGGTGACGACTGCTGGATTGGCGGCGGCGCCATTATCTGCCCCGGCGTCACCATAGGGCCACGCTCCATCATTGGTGCCGGCGCCGTGGTCACTCGCGACATCCCGGCCGACTCGGTGGCGGTGGGTAATCCGGCCAAGGTGATCCGCACCCTCAAGCAGGATGAGGAGCGCTGCTGGGAGCTGGCCCAGTGATGGCGCTGGCGCTGCTGCCACTGGGCTGGACTCTGTGGCTCGGCCTCGACGGCCAGCAATGGTGGCCACTGGCCGCACTGCTCACCATGAGCCTGCTGACTCTGGCGGCCTACGCCTGGGACAAGCGACAGGCGGTGCGGGGCGAGTGGCGCATTCCCGAATCCCGCCTGCACCTGCTGGAGCTGTGCGGCGGCTGGCCCGGAGCACTGGTGGCCCGCCAGTGGCTGCGTCACAAGACCCAGAAGCGCAGCTACCGGCTGGTCTTCTGGTTTATCGTGCTGCTGCACCTCACCCTGTGGGCGCTCTGGGTCGGTCGGCCACTCTGGCAGCAATAGCTGTCTGCGTCACAAAGGGACAATGGGCCCCATTGCGGCCGCCTGACGGCTATGAGAAAACAGAGCAGATCTCATCAGCATTTTCGCCGTCTATAGACGACAAGGAGTCGTGACATGACCATGTGGACAGGCATAGTCCTGATCGTATTTATCAGCGTATTGTTCGGATATCTCGGCAAGCGGGCCCGCTATCAGATGGGGGATGCCCGCATCACGGATCGCCTCGGCAGGCAGGATATGGTCATTCGGGAGCTGCAGGAGCGGGTCGCCAATCTGGAGGCGATCGTCATCGAGGAAGAGAAACGGCGCCCGTTTCGGGAGCTGTGATGTTTCACCGCCAGGTTTCAGATACAGAGAGGGCTGCATGATGCAGCCCTCTCTTGTTTGAACTGATTCAGATTGCCAGCGGCAGCAACTCGGCATAGTCGCGGATCGCCGGGAAAGCGGTGATGCTCTGCTCCGGCTTGCAGCTATCCGGATTCTGGATCGCCAACTGATAGCCGATACCATAGTCGGCGGCGGCCTGCAGGATCCGCTCGCTGTCATCCACAAACAAGGTTCGAGCCGGATCGAACGCCAGCCGCTCGGCCAGTGCCTGCCAGCAGTGCTGGCTCTCTTTCGACCAGCCCAGCTCATGGGTACTCACCATCAAATCCAGATGCTCGCGCAACCCCAGCTGCGTATCCTTCACCGACAGGCTGGCAGGGTGGGCGTTGGTAAAGAGCACCAACTGCTTGCCCGCGGCACGCAGCTCGGCCAGAAAGGGGATGGCGTGGGGGCGCCACTGGATCTTCGCCAGGATCTCCTGCTTGAGGGCACGAATGTCGAGCCCCAGGGTCTCGCTCCAGTAATCCACGCAGTACCAGTTGAGGGTACCGTTGACGGCGTGATAGTGGACGTCGATCTGCGCTTTGGCTTCATCCAGCGGCAGACCAAGCCGCTCGGCGTAACGCTCCGGCACCAGTTGCTGCCAGAGGTGGTTGTCAAAATGCAGATCGATCAGGGTGCCATCCATATCGAGCAAGACTGTATCTATCTGGTGCCAGGGCAAGGTAGTGGAGCGGGAGTGCGACATCGGGCCTCTTGATCGCGGATCATGGAAAAACAGGGCGGCAGTATAACGGATTTTTCCTCCCCCTTTCCCCTCCCTGCCCCGTGGTGTTCGGTGTGGGAGTCGTTTACTCTTGAAGCACGATTTTTTAACGAGCCGTCACCCCTGATGAGTGAGCACCACAAAAGCCCCCCCGAACAGATTTCGATCGACCAGCTGGAGCAGGAAAAGAGCAAACCGGAGATCCTCAAGGCCGAGATAGTGGCCGAGAGCCGGCTGTTCAGAGTGGAATCCCTCCACCTCAAATTCTCCAACGGTGAGGAGCGGGTCTACGAGCGGATGCGCGGCGGCAATCGTGGCGCCGTCATGGTGGTGCCGCTGTTCGATGAGCAGACCCTGCTGCTGGTGCGCGAATATGCCGCCGGCACCCACTCCTACGAGCTGGGCTTTCCCAAGGGGCTGATCGACCCGGGCGAAGATGCCTTCGAGGCAGGCAACCGGGAACTGATGGAAGAGGCGGGCTTTGGCGCCAACAACCTGACCCTGCTCAAACAGGTGTCGCTGGCGCCCGGTTACTTCTCCAGCCGGATGGACATTTTGCTGGCGCGGGATCTCTTCCCCGAACAGCGGATTGGCGACGAGCCCGAACCGCTGGAAGTGATCCCCTGGCCCCTCAATCGAATCGACGAATTGCTGGCGCGGCCCGACTTCACCGAGTCGCGCAGTATCAGTGCCCTGCTCTTGGCCCAGAAGTGGCTGGCGGAGCAGGCAGAGTAGCCCGCAGACGGGCAGTTAACAGACAGAGGATAACGAGATGCAGGAGTTGTTGGCCTGGGTGCCGGGGGTCAAGGAGATTGCCCGCGAAGCCGGAAGGATCCTTCACGACATCTATCACGGCGGTCAGTTCGAGCGTCAGCTGAAGGAGGATGCGACCCCGGTCACCAGTGCCGATCTTGCTGCCGATGCCTACCTCAAACAGGCGCTCTCGGCGCTCACTCCCCACGTTCCCGTGCTGACCGAAGAGGCGGCCGACATCCCCTTCAGCCAGCGATCCAACTGGCGGCAGTACTGGCTGGTGGACCCCCTCGACGGCACTGGCGAATTCATCGCGGGCAGCGGCGACTTCGCTACCCTGATCGCTCTGGTGCGGGATAATGTGCCGGTGCTCGGGGTCATCTATGCCCCTGAGTCCAACGTGCTCTACTGGGCGGTGCGCGGCTACGGCGCCTTCAAGGAGGTGAACGGCGAGGTACTGCCCATCAGTGCCATGCACCACGAGCATGACCAGCCCGATTCTCTGGTGGTGGCCATCAGCCGCCGCCAGAAGCTGGAGAAGCTCACCCGCCGCCTCAACCCGGCCATCAACTACGAGCTGATCCCGCTCGGCTCCAGCTCCCTCAAATCCTGTCTGGTGGCAGAAGGGGCGGCCGATTGCTACGTGCGGCTCGGCCCCACCGGCGAGTGGGACACCGCCGCCGCCCAGTGTATAGTCGAGGCGGCTGGTGGCCGCATCCTCAGCCTGGCGTTGCAGCCGCTCAGTTACAACGAAACCGAGTCACTGGAGAACCCGGACTTTATCGTGATGGGGGATCCGGATCTCGCCTGGGGCAGCATTCTGGCCCACTAGGCGGATAGAGCTATCACCACACCAGACAAGCAGGCGGCCATAGGGCCGCCTGATTTTTCAGGGTTGTTGTCGGGGGTGATGGCCGGAGTGATCCGCTGCCCAAGGCGCTCTTGAACAGCGTGATACGCTGGCAAAGCGGCAAAATGACAGTGAAACATCACAGTCGGTCGGTGAGAAATGGTGCGATTTTTCACGTAATTCTGAAAACACCTGATTAGCCAAAATAAAAAAACGAGCCGGCATAAAATTTTGGTTTTATATTTCACAAAAACCACAAATATCAGTTTTGTTTCATTCTGTGACCCAGATTCCATTCCCAATCTCGCTGGCTAAACCCCGCAATGGCAGTGATATGTTTCAGTCTCGCTTTTTGAGAATTAAATCCCGATAAACCACAATGAACTCAGATTAAAACACTAACAAAAAGTGAATTAGTAATGAGTTTATCTGTAGAGGCTACCAAGGAGCTATCCGGTTCCTGCTCCACCACTGCCAGCATCACCCGCTGGCGCCGTCACGACACCCACTGGGTTATCAGCCTGTTTGGCACCGCCGTTGGCGCCGGTATCCTGTTCCTGCCCATCAATCTGGGTCTGGGCGGGATCTGGCCCCTCGTCATCGTCGCAGTACTGGCAGGCCCCATGACCTTCCTCGCCCACCGCGGGCTGGCACGCTTCGTACTCTCCTCTTCACGCCCCCACGCCGACTTCACCGAAGTGGCGGAGGAGCATTTCGGCAAAATGGCCGGCCGCCTCATCTCGGCGCTCTACTTCCTCTCCATCTTCCCAATCCTGCTCATCTACGGGGTCGGACTGACCAACACGGTGGAAAGCTTTATGGTCAACCAGCTCGGTATGGCAACCCCGGATCGGGTGATGCTCTCCGGCGTGCTGGTATTCGCCATGATCGCCGTGATGCTGGCGGGGGAGAAAGCGATGCTGCGCGCCTTCGCCTTTATGGTCTATCCGCTGGCGGCCATTCTGGCGGCGCTCTCCTGCTACCTGATCCCTCAGTGGCAATGGCCGGAAGTGACCGAGTTTGAGGGGGTCAGCTTCCTCAACACCGTCTGGCTGGCGCTGCCGGTCACCGTGTTCGCCTTCAGCCACGCCGCTGCCATCTCCGGCTTTGCCAACGTGCAGCGCCGTGAATATGGCGAGCAGGCGGAAGCCAAGAGCGGCCTGATCCTGCGCAACACCACAGTAATGCTGGTGGGCTTCGTGCTGTTCTTCGTCTTCTCCTGCGTGCTGAGCCTCTCGCCAGCCCAACTGGCTGAAGCCAAGGCCCAGAACGTCTCTGTGCTCTCCTATCTCGCCAACATCACCGACAACCCGGTGATCGTGACTCTGGGGCCGCTCATCGCCTTTATCGCCATCAGCTCCTCCTTCCTTGGCCACTTCCTCGGTGCCCGCGAGAGCCTCAAAAGCCTGATCGCCAAGCCCACCGGGCTGCCGCTGGCCAAGGCGGACAAGGTCGGCATCGCCCTGATGTTCTTCTCTATCTGGGGTGCCGCCGTCATCAATCCGGGCATTCTGGGACTGATGGAAACCCTCTCCGGCCCCGTCATCGCCATGATCCTGTTCATCATGCCGGTGATTGCCATCTACAAGGTGGAGGCGCTGGCCCGCTTCCGTCACGGCTGGACCAACGGCTTTATCCTGCTGACCGGTTCGCTGGCGGTATCTGCGCTGATCTTCAGCCTGTTGAAGTAACGGCGAGCAACAAGCAAAAAAGAGAGGCGACCTTGGGTCGCCTCTCTTGTCTCTGTTCAGGTGTGAACTCAGCCCAGCTTGGCGCCGTTTTCCACCGCCTGCTCGGGGATGGCCATTACCACGGCGCCATCCGGCCGGTAGAAACCGGTCAGCAGAAACTCCGACTGAAACGGGCCGATCTGCTTGGTCGGAAAGTTGACTACGGCGATGATCTGGCGGCCCACCAGCAGCTCTGGCTGGTAGAGGGCGGTGATCTGGGCACTGCTCTTGCGCACTCCGAGCTCTGGGCCAAAATCCGCCCACACCTTGTAGGCCGGTTTGCGCGCCTCGGGGAACGGCTCGACCCGCACCAATGTGCCCACCCTCAGCTCCACCATCTCAAAATCCTGCCAGCTAATCGTCTCCATTTCGGCTCCTGTTTATCGTGCATCTTGCATGACCGCAGCATGGCCCAAAGAGAGAAACCTGTCTTCGGCAATCAGCCGTTTCGTTACGGCAGGCGGCCGTTGTGCTGGCGCCAGAGGGACGGAGTGAGCCCGGTCTCACTCAGGAAGCGCTCGCTGAAGGCCCCCTGATTCTGGTAACCGCAGCGGCTGGCAATCTCGCCAACGGACAGCTGCGTGCCGGCAAGCAGAGTACGTGCCAGCGCCATGCGCCGACTGCGAATGTAGTGGGAAACGCTCACCCCCAGCTGCTGGCGAAAGGCGAGCTTGAACTGGCTCTGGCCAAGGCAGGCGATGGTGGCGAGTTGCTGATTGGTCAGCGGGGCGGCGAGGTTGGCCTCGATATGGCGCTGCACCTTGAGGATCCGGGCGGCAAGACGTGGGGTGGCAGTGGTCTGCATTCCCTGCCCTTCCGCCAGCAGGGAGAGCCACACCTGCTCCATGCCAGCCACCTGCCGCCCCTCGGCCACCATGCGGTGCAGAAAAGCGAGGTAGTGGCGCTGGGGCTCATCCAGCTCGATAAAGGGGTGGGCCGCCAGATCGCCGGGCAGCCAGTCGCTCTCCTGCACCAGAAACGAAAGCGCCGGATCGGCGGCGTAGTCGTGTCGCTCACCGGGGGGGATGACGCAAGCAGAGCCGGGGGCAAGCCGGCGCCCCCGGCCCTGCACCTCAATCTCGAGGGGGCCGTCGAGGGGGATCACCAGCTGAGCAAAGTCGTGGCTATGGCTGCAGACGTGGTGGTGATAGTGGCGCAGGCTGAAGCGGGACATGGCAGATAGCAATGACGCGGCCAGGGCCGCGTCATTGGGGGTTATTCCTTGTCGAAATCTTCGATCTCTTTGCCCAGCGCTTCCATGATGGCGCGCGCTTCGGCAGGGACGCTGTCCGGATGATCCTTGCGCAAGTCTTCGTCGCAAGGGAGCGGCTGGCCGGTGAAAGCGTGCAGGAAGGCTTCACAGAGCAGCTCGCTGTTGGTCGCATGACGCAGGTTGTTCACCTGACGGCGGGTGCGCTCATCGGTCAACACTTTCAACACCTTGAGCGGGATCGAGACGGTAATCTTCTTGACCTGTTCGCTCTTCTTACCGTGTTCCGCGTAGGGGCTGACGTAGTCGCCGTTCCACTCTGTTCCCATGACTCACCTGTTCTCATTTAGCCGTGAGCGCGGATTTTAACCCTTAAGGAAATTAATGGCAATCCAACAGCAAAGCCATTTAGACGTCTGGAAGTGTTGACGGCCTTTTTAAGCTGGCGTAGTGTGGTTCATCATGATGCCAGCATTGGCACGATTGCGTGTGGCAAAAGCAGCGTGGCAGGAAGAGCGGCCACCGTCCAGAAAGATCAAGGAGAGAAACATGACCCACAAGGCCACCCTGGCGGTTCGCACCGGGATTGAGACAGACCAGCAGCACGGTGCTGTGGTGCCACCTATCTACCTCTCCAGCAACTACACCTTTGCCGACTTTGGCGAACCCCGTCAATACGATTATGCCCGCTCCGGCAACCCGACCCGTACCAATCTGGCTGACGCGCTGGCGGCACTGGAAGGGGGCGCCGGTGCCGTGGTCACCGGCACCGGCATGGGGGCTATCCATCTGGTCACCACAGCACTGCTCAAGGCGGGGGATCTGCTGATCGCCCCCCACGACTGCTACGGCGGCACCTGGCGCCTGTTCGAGTATCTGGCGGCCAAGGGCCACTACCGGGTGCAGTTTGTCGATCAGGGAGACGAGGCAGCTCTGGCCGCAGCGCTGGCCCAGAAGCCTGCGCTGGTATGGGTCGAGACCCCCTCCAACCCGCTGCTGCGGGTGGTGGATATCAGCGCCATTGCCAGCGCCGCCCACGAGGTGGGTGCGCAGGTGGTGGTGGACAACACCTTCCTCTCCCCCTTGCTGCAACAACCGCTGGCCCTCGGTGCCGACGTGGTGGTGCACTCCACCACCAAGTACATCAACGGTCACTCAGACGTGGTGGGCGGAGTGGCGATTGCCAAGGAGGCAGCACTGGCCGAGTCGCTGGTGTGGTGGGCCAACTGTCTGGGGCTCACCTCCGGGGCGTTCGACTCCTACCTCACCCTGCGCGGCCTGCGCACTCTGGCCCCCAGATTGCGCACCCATCAGGAGAACACCGATCGCATCCTCGCCTTCCTGCAACAGCAGCCACTGGTGAAACGCATCTATCACCCCAGCCTGCCGAGCCATCCGGGCCACGATATTGCGCGCCGTCAACAGTCCGGCTTCGGCGCCATGCTAAGTTTTGAACTCGATTGCAGCGAGGCAGGCATTCGCACCTTCCTCGCGGCCCTCACCCTCTTCTCGGTGGCCGAGTCCCTCGGCGGGGTGGAGAGTCTGGTGGCCCATCCGGCCAGCATGACCCACAGGGCCATGACCCCGGCGGCGCAGCAGGCAGCTGGCATCAGCGCCCAGCTGCTGCGGTTGTCGGTCGGTATTGAACACGGTGAAGATCTGGTGGCCGATCTGGCACAGGCTTTTGCACAGGCGCAGCAGGCAGAACAGGTAGCGAAGTAATGGAACAGCAGCAACAAGGAGAGATCGCGGTGGCAACAGAAACAGGCTTGAAGCGACGTCACGTCCACAAATTCGGTGGCAGCAGTCTGGCGGATCCGGTCTGTTATCGCCGGGTCGCCTGCATCGTTGAACAACAGGTGGGTGGGGATGAACTGATCGTAGTCTCCGCCGCCGGCAAGACCACCAACCGGCTGATCCAGCTGGTGGAGCTGGCCGAAGCGGGGGACGAAGCTGCTGGCGAAGCCATCTCCGCCCTCCACGCCTATCAGCAGGGGCTGATCGACGGCCTGCTGGAGGGCGAACTGCAGCTCGATATCAGCAAGCAGCTGGCCGACGACATGCAGCTCATCGCCAAGACGCTTGAGGGGCAGTTTGACCGCTTCGCCCGCAACGGCCTGCTCGCTTTTGGCGAGGTGTGGTCGGCTCGCCTGCTGGCAGCCCTGCTTACCAGCCGCGGCGATAAGGCCATCTGGCTCGACGCCCGCAGCTTCCTGCGCGCAGAGGATGGCGCTCTGGTCAAGGTGGATACTGCGCTCTCCAGCGAGCTGCTCAAGGCGCGACTGGCCGAGCACGCCGGTCGCATCGTGGTGACCGGCTTTATTGCCGCTGATATGGAAGGCCGCTCCCTGCTGCTCGGTCGCAATGGCTCCGACTACAGCGCCAGCCTGTTGGCGCTGCTGGCGGACGGCGAATCCACCACCATCTGGAGCGACGTGGCCGGGGTCTACAGTGCCGACCCGCGCCGGGTGAAGGAAGCACGCCTGCTGGAGCGCCTGAGCCTTGCCGAAGCCAACGAGCTGGCCCGCCTCGGCTCCTCGGTATTGCACTCACGCACCCTGCAACCGGTGGCCGACAGCCGCCAGCGTCTCACCCTGCGCTGCAGCTACAACCCGGATGAGGGCTGCACCCATATCCTGCGCCGCGCCCCCCGCTCCGGCGGTGCCCGCATCGTCTCCTCGGTGGATCAGATCGCACTCATCGAGCTGAAGGTGCTGTCGCAGACCAACTATGAGCAGACGGTGGCCACCATCGAGGCCCATCTGGCCCGTCACCGCCTCAACCCACTCACCCTGCAGCGCCAGCCGGATCGCAGGGTGCTACGCCTCGCCTATACCCTCGAAGTGGCACAGGGGGCTTTCGAGCTGCTGCGCGACTTCCAGCTGCAAGGGAGCTTCACCGGCCTCATTCAGAAGGAGGGGTACAGTCTGGTAGCGCTGGTAGGTGCCGGGGTAACTGACAACGCCGAGCAGTGTCACCGCTTCTACCAGCTGCTGGCGGATCAGCCGCTGGAGTTCGTCCAGGTGGCCAGAGATGGCCTGAGTCTGGTGGCGGTGCTGCGTCAGGTGGTGCTGGAACCCCTGCTCATCGCCCTGCACAGCGCCCTGTTCAGCCGCCCGAATCGGGTCGGTCTGGTAGTGTTCGGCAAGGGCAATATCGGCGGCCACTGGCTGAGCCTCTATGCCCGCGAAAAGGCACGGCTCGAACATGAACTCAATCTGGCGATCACCCTCTACGGGGTGTTCAGCTCGGAAGGGGGCCTGCTCGATGAAGAGGGGCTCGATCCGCTCAAGGTACAGGACAACTTTGCCCCCAAAGCGCTAATCTGGCCCGAACTGCTGGCCCAGCTGGAGCAGCACAGCTTCGACACCCTGATCGCCATCGATTTGACCGCCAGCGAAACGGTGAGCCGCTACTACCCCGACTTCGCCCAGCTCGGCATTCACATCATCGCTGCCAACAAGTTTGCCGGCGCAGCCGACAGCGAATTCTACCAGCGTATCAAGCAGACCTGCCGTGACCATCAGGTGCAGTGGCGCTACAACGCCACCGTGGGCGCCGGGTTGCCAATTCAGTCCAGCATCCAGATGCTGCGCCAGAGCGGCGACCGCATTCAGGGGGTCTCCGGCATCTTCTCCGGCACCCTCTCCTG